>JAJUGC010000140.1 GCA_029268325.1 Gammaproteobacteria bacterium
ATTTCCTGGCCGGCAATGCGGATACCTTCCGTAAACTCCGGCGTTCCTCCCACCATCAGTGGCGGTAAGTCCTTGGCTTGTTCGTCCAGGTCGTTGGACGGGGCTGCTTCCTGGCGAAGAGTTTCCCGCACTTTTGCCTGTGCTTGTAGAATTGTTTTGCGGTCGCCACTTTCCTTGGCCTGTACCAGTTCCTGAGCTACCGCGTTAAGTCGGTCCGCACTGGCTTTTAGCAGCTCTAGTTGCGGCTCGGTAAGGGGGATGCAGATGCCTTCTCCGGGAATGTAGAGGATCTCGGCAATAGCCGTAACTGGTGCGGCTGTCAGCTTAACCCGCTGTGATCCGCTTCCTGGGGTGATGTCCAGGTATGAGACTGGTCGATATTGATCCGCCTCTACCGAGGCGACACTCGCTCCCTGAGTGGTCATGCCTTCATCCTTAAGCGCAGTGGTTGTGATCGAGAATTGAGATTTTGCTTGGGCCTATGACGACCCGGTCAAATCGTGCCTCGCCGTTTTGTAGGGTCGCAAAGAGAGTTTGGCCATCGGCCGTTTCCAGGCTAACGCGATACCCATCCGCAAGGCATGAGCCCTGAATATCTGCGAGCTCCACTATTAATGTGCGACACAGGGTCAGTGGAGGGCTGTTCCTGGACTTAACCTGGCCGGCCTCGACACGGAAAAAATAGCGATAGGGGCCTGTTTCCTTGGGAGGCGTTGCACTGAGTGAACCAAGCTGCTTTGAGGTGGGATGCCAAATGACTTTTTGTGATCCATTAGTATGGACTCTGTGGTTTAGCTGGGTCAGTTGGCGTGTTTCTTGGCCCGGGCGTTGCTCCAAGATGATTAGGGTCACATCCTGGGCTTCTTTCACTCCCAGGGCTTCGAACTGGCACTCTACGGGGGCGTCCACGTCTGCCTGGGCTGTGCTCCAGCGCAAATCCTTGAAATCCAGGTTGTCATTGTTGGCAGCCGACTCGGACTGGAAAGCACGAAATGGGTTAAACGGGATGAATTCCCCTTCGTTTTGCGGCTCCGGCAGTTTGGGTTTGGGAGTTGTTGGTTCGGCTGGCGCTCCACCCAGGCCACTGACGGGACGAGCTTTTACCAGCCGGAAAAGGTGACGCTGCGCGATGATATGGGTTACAAATCGGGAGTCCGTGCTGAAGCCATTGGTTGCTATGCCCAACCTTTCCAACTGTTGCGTCACTGTCGCGGCATGATAAGCCGGACCGCTGAATAGCTCGACCAGAACTTCCTGATAGGCCTGATCCCAATCCGGAATTTCGGTGCCTCCGGGAGGTAGTGGAGTCAATGGGGGAACGATCCAGTAGTGACCGGAGCTAATTTGAAAGTGGGGAGCTTGTCCCTTGATGAAGTTCATCTCTTTTCATCATCCATGATGCAGAACAACAAGGCGAAGCCTTGCGAAAGTCGAGTCCTTGGCGGCCGAATCATAACGATATTGGCCATTGAGTCAATACTGGAAGGGATCACAAGGGCGGACACCAAGTCCGCCCGATAGGTGTTGCGAACAACTTTTAACGTTGGGAAGCCGCCAGAGCCTGCTCGATATCGGCGATGATATCGTCAACGTGTTCGATGCCGATCGACAGCCGCACCATGTCTGCGGTGACCCCGGCACTTTTCAGCTCCTGGTCGTTGAGCTGGCGGTGGGTGGTGGTGGCCGGATGGCAGGCCAGGGACTTGGTATCGCCAATGTTGACCAGGCGCACGATCATCTGCAGGGCATCGATAAACTTGGCGCCGGCCTCGCGGCCGCCTTTGATGCCAAAGGAGAGAATGCCCGACGCTTTGCCGCCCATCAGCTTCTTCGCCAGCGGGTTGTACTGGTCACTCTCAAGGCCTGCGTAGTTAATCCAAGTCACTTCTGGACGGGACTTCAGGTATTCCGCCACTTTCTGGGTGTTTTCACAGTGACGTTCCATGCGGATGCCCAGGGTTTGCAGGCCTTGCAGGATCATAAAGGCATTCATCGGCGACAGGGCCGCCCCCATGTTCCGCAGGGGGACAACCCGGCAGCGGCCAATAAAGGCTGCCTCACCAAGGGCATCGGCATAGACCACGCCATGGTAGGAGGGGTCCGGCTCGTTCATCATCCGGAAACGGTCGGCATGCTGTTTCCACGGAAACTTGCCCGAGTCCACGATAATGCCGCCGATTGTGGTCCCGTGGCCGCCCATATACTTGGTCAGGGAGTGCACGACAATATCGGCGCCGAAGTCGAAAGGCCGGCACAGCACTGGAGTGGCTACCGTGTTGTCGACGATCAGGGGCACGCCATGCTGGTGGGCGACCTGGGCCAGGGCCTCCAGGTCAACAATGTTGCCTTTCGGATTACCGATGGACTCACAGAAAATGGCGCGGGTCCGTTCATCAATGTGCTGGGCGAAGGAAGCGGGGTTGTCGCCGTCCGCAAAGCGTACTTCAATTCCCTGGCGTGGGAAGGTATGGGCAAACAGGTTGTAGGTGCCGCCGTAGAGTTGGCTGACGCTGACAATATTGTCGCCAGCCTCACAGATGGTCTGGATGGAAGCCGTGATGGCCGCCATGCCGGATGCCATGGACAGGGCGCCAATTCCGCCTTCCATAGCCGCCACACGCTTTTCCAGCACGTCATTGGTGGGGTTCATGATGCGGCTATAAATGTTACCCTGCACCTTGAGGTCAAACAGGTCGGCGCCGTGCTGGGTATTGTCAAAGGCGTAGGAGGTGGTCTGATAAATCGGGACTGCTACTGCCTTGGTGGTTGGGTCTGGTGAATATCCGGCATGGATTGCAAGCGTTTCGAGTTTCATAACGTGCCTTCTTTCTTGTTGCTCTGTTGTAAACTCTTTCTTCCTGTGGCAGGACAATAGCACAAACCATCAGCGTCAGCATCGATACCCATGTCTTCCTGGCGCTGATAACTGACAGTTGATAAGCGTTTCTCATTCGGAACAGGTCCATGGCAAAAACCAAGACAGCCTATGTCTGCACAGAGTGTGGTGCGGATTACAGCAAGTGGCAGGGGCAGTGCAGCGCCTGCCAGGCGTGGAATACCATCAGCGAGATCCGGCTCGGTTCCTCTTCCCGGACTTCACGGGATACCCGTAAAGGGGGATATGCCGGGATGGTGTCGGATGTCCAGTCCCTGGACTCCATTGACGTCAGCGCCGCGCCACGCACCTCCACAGGCATGGGGGAATTTGACCGGGTCCTGGGGGGCGGGCTGGTGGCGGGTTCCGCCATCCTGATCGGGGGCCATCCCGGGGCGGGTAAAAGTACCTTGCTGCTGCAGACCATGTGTCATCTGGCGGGACAGGTGCCCGCGCTTTATGTGACGGGTGAGGAATCCCTGCAGCAGGTTGCCATGCGGGCGCGACGCCTGCACTTGCAGACCAATAATTTACAGATGCTGTCGGAAACCGATGTGGAAACCATCGTGGCCACTGCCACCAGCCTTAAGCCCAAGGTGTTGGTGGTGGACAGTATCCAGGTCATGCACCATCCGGAAATCCAGTCGGCGCCGGGCAGTGTCTCCCAGGTGCGGGAGTGCGCCGCGGTGTTGACCCGCTTTGCCAAGCAGACGGGCACCGTGCTGTTTCTGGTGGGGCATGTCACTAAAGACGGCACCCTGGCCGGGCCCAAGGTGCTGGAGCACATGATCGATGCCTCCATCATGTTGGAAGGCTCAGAAGACAGCCGCTTCCGCACCTTGCGGGCCAACAAGAACCGTTTTGGGGCGGTCAACGAGCTGGGAGTCTTTGCCATGCTCGATACCGGCCTGAAGGAAGTGAAGAACCCCAGTTCGATTTTTCTTAACCGGACCAGCGAGCCTTCCCCGGGCAGTGTTGTCACTGTGACTTGGGAAGGAACCCGGCCATTGCTGGTGGAGTTGCAGGCCCTGGTGGATGAAAACCAGTTTGGCAATCCGCGGCGGGTCGCTGTGGGGCTGGACCATAATCGCCTGGCCATGTTGCTGGCGGTACTGCACCGGCATGGGGGGGTGCAGTGTGGCGATCAGGATGTGTTCGTCAACGTGGTGGGCGGTGTGCGGATTGGTGAGACGAGTGCCGACTTGGCGTTGCTCACATCTGTGGTATCCAGTTTCCGGGATCGGGCCTTGCCCACGGATCTGATGGTGTTTGGGGAAGTGGGCTTGTCCGGTGAGATCCGTCCGGTACCCAGTGGTCAGGAACGGATTCAGGAGGCGGCCAAACATGGTTTCAAACGGGCCATTGTTCCGGTCGCGAATATGCCTCGCCAGCAGCCCCCAGGAATGGAAGTGGTCGGCGTACGCATGCTGCGGGAAGCGCTGGACGCCCTGTAGGGCTTGCTGGCTGGTGGCTGGGAGCTGGTTCAGTCGAGGTCTAGGAGGGCTGAGAGCTCCCGTTCCAGAAGTTCTGGGCTGCCCAGGTTCAACTCCACCAAGCGCTTGAGGTAGGTCACGCTGTCCAGATCGATATAGCCACAGGTAAAGCCCAGGCTCTCGGAATCCTGGTGGGCCAGGTGCAGGGTCAGGATGATGGTGTGTTCAGCGTCGATAAGCTTGATGGTGGCTTCGAAAGGCGCGTTTTCGTCTGCTTCACTAAAGTCGGCCGGCCGTTTGATGAGGATGCCGCGAAAGGAGATGTCCTGTAGCTGTGTGTCCCAAAAGCGATCCCCCTGGTAAAGGCGGGTCTGGGCATCAAAAGTGATGCGGGTGAAGCGACGGCGCTCCTGGACTGTGGAGGAAGAGGTCATGGCGTTCTCCTTTAGTTGTCTCGGCTGAGGCCCAAGGTCCTTTTGGGGCGAGAGGCCTGTATTTTTGCAGATGCTTCTGCTGCAAATATAGCGGGTTCTGCGAGGTTACGCACCGGCGGATTATGAAAAAATGTGCGCCAGTAGAAGTGGGGATTGAGTAGGAGAGAAGCTCGCTGGAGCGGAAAGCCTTGTGAGGAGGGCGGGCTGGGGGCCAGCTGGCGCCGGCCCCCGATCCATCAGGCAAGCTTTTTGTACTTCATCCGGGTTGGTAGTGCGGCGGAGTCGCCCATGCGCTTTTTGTAGTCCGCATCGTATTCGGTGAAGTTGCCTTCGAAGAAGACCACTTGCGAGTCGCCTTCATAGGCCAGGATGTGGGTTGCGATCCGGTCCAGGAACCAGCGGTCGTGGGAGATCACAATGGCCGCACCCGGGAAGGCCAGCAGGGCTTCTTCCAGGGCCCGCAGGGTTTCGATGTCCAGGTCGTTGGAAGGTTCGTCGAGCAGCAGCACGTTGGCGCCTTGCTTGAGGGTCAGGGCCAGGTGCAGGCGGCCCCGCTCACCACCGGACAGGTCCTTGACGAACTTCTGCTGGTCAGAGCCCTTGAAGTTGAAGCGGCCCACGTAGGAACGCGACGGTACTTCATAGTTGTTGATCCGGATGATGTCCTGGCCGTCGGAGATGCATTCCCAAACCGTCTTGTCGCCATCCAGCTTGTCCCGGCTCTGGTCCACATAGGCAACCTTGACGGTTTCGCCCAGGATGATTTCGCCGGAATCCGGCTTCTCCTGGCCGGTGATCATGCGGAACAGGGTGGACTTACCGGCTCCGTTCCCGCCGATCACCCCCACAATGGCACCGGGGGGCACAGTGAAGTTCATGTTGTCGATCAGCAGGCGGTCGTCATAGCCCTTGGAGACGTTACGCACCTCGATGACCTTGTCGCCCAGGCGGGGCCCGGGCGGAATGTAAATCTCGTTGGTCTCGTTGCGCTTCTGGAACTCCTGGGACTGCATCTCCTCGAAGCGGGCCAGACGGGCCTTGGATTTGGACTGGCGCCCTTTGGCCCCTTGGCGTACCCACTCCAGCTCAGCCTTGAGGGCTTTTTCGTGGGCAGCCTGCTGCTTGGCCTCCATCTCCAGGCGTTTTTCCTTGGCCTCCAGCCAGGCAGAGTAGTTGCCTTGGAAGGGAATGCCGTGACCACGGTCCAGTTCCAGAATCCAGCCGGCCACATTGTCCAGGAAGTAACGGTCGTGGGTAATGGCCACCACAGTGCCCGGGAAATCGTGGAGGAAACGTTCCAGCCAGGCGACGGACTCCGCATCCAGGTGGTTGGTGGGCTCGTCCAGCAACAGCATGTCGGGGGCGGAAAGCAGCAGGCGGCACAGGGCCACACGGCGCTTCTCGCCACCGGACAGGTTCTTCACCATGGCGTCCCAGGCGGGCAGGCGCAGGGCGTCG
>JAJUGC010000141.1 GCA_029268325.1 Gammaproteobacteria bacterium
CCGGAATCGCCGGCGGCAGTGGTCGAGCTGGCGGATGTGGTCGGCTCCACCTCCCAGCTGATCAAGGCGGCCCAGACCATGGATCGGGAGCGTTTCATTGTGGCCACGGATAGCGGCATCTTTTACAAGATGCAGCAAGCCGCTCCCAATAAGACCCTGATTGAAGCTCCTACGGCCGGCAATGGCGCGACTTGCCGCAGCTGTTCCCATTGCCCCTGGATGGCGATGAACGGCCTGGAAAACCTCGCGCAGGTCCTGGAGCGCGGTGATCAGGAGATCCAGGTGGATCCTGAACTGCAGAAAAAGGCACTGGTTCCACTAACGCGCATGTTGGATTTCGCCGCAGGCAACAAGCTACAGGTGAAAGGCAACGCCTGACCAGGCTTCAGGTCACCCCTGAAGGCCTTGGCTCCTGCCCGGGCTGGTTGAACCAACTTGGGCCGGGGCTGCTTCCCGCCGATCCCATCTATCTCATCCTTTTTTAGCCTGTGTAATTTTCTCTCCCGGGATTGCAATCAAAGGGGGAGGGCGCAGCGGGCCCTGCTGATCTTCCAGCCCCGTTTCCCGCCAAAGCCTACGTTATAGGTTGATTAGAACTTAAATCCTTCTTTTGCCCTAAAAAAGTCATCCAGCCGTTTCTGGATCAAGGCGTTTTGTTGGAAGCTTCCGGAGCTTTTCCTAAGAGCCTGTTGCAGCTGATTGAGGGCTGCTTCGATATCGTTGGTCAGGAACAAATACTCGGCCTGGGCCTGGTGGACGGCCACAATATTGCCCAGACGGCCCTGAACCTCACTGAGGGTGCGCCAGAGGTAGGGATTGTTCGGGTTTTTCTGTAACAGGGTTTGTAAAATCCGCTCTGCCTGTTGGTCTTGTCCGGCTCTGATCAGGGAGTTGGCATAGGTCTGCCCGAGAGAGTTGTTGCCGGGGTTGAGCCCGTAGTGCTTGGCAAGCAGGGCCAGGTTTTCAGACTGTTTGCCCTGGGCTTCCAGCAACTCGGCCTGGGCGATCAGGATGGAGATCCGGTTTGGATAAAGTTTGAGCAGCTTGTTGAGTTCTCGTTCGGCATCCTCAAGTTTGCCGGCTTGGATGGAGGCCAGAACATAACCGTATTGGGCGCCTCGGCTGGTGAGGCTTTCGCCGGAGTCCATGATCGACTTGAAAAGGTTGCGGGCCGCATCGCTGGATTCCGAATAGTGCAGCATGACCCGGCTTTTCATGAAGTAATACTCCACGTCTTCGCGATAGGCCCGGGGCGGGTACTGTTCGGCCCGGTTACGGGCATCGGCAATACGGGACTGGCTCAGGGGGTGGGTCCGCAGGTATTCGGGTACATATTGGCCGAAGCGGTTGCTGCGTAGCATGGCTTCGAACATTTCGGGCATGGCACGGGGGTCTATTCCAGAGGCTGCCAGGGTAGCCAGTCCAATGCGGTCAGCCTCTTGCTCGTTCTCCCGGCTGTAGTTCAGTTGTTGTTGGATGTTGTAGGCTTGGGTGGTGGCAATGGCTGCCATTCCCGCGTCACTGCCGGCGGCTGCGGCCACGATAATGCTGGCCAGCAGTCCGGCCATGGCCAGCGGCTGGTTGCGTTGGTTGCGCTCCAGGCGGCGGGCAAAGTGCCGTTGGCTTAAGTGGGCCAGTTCGTGGGCGATGACCGAGGCAAACTGGGCTTCGCTCTGGGCGTGGAGGAAAAGTCCGCCGTTGACACCGATAATCCCTCCCGGTACGGCAAAGGCGTTCAGGGAGTTGCTGTCAACGACCACGAATTCAAGGCGCGGGTCTTCCAGTTGGCTGTTGGGCGCGAGACGGTAGGCCAGATCCTTGACGTAATCCTGAATCAGCGGGTCTTCCAGGGTTGGTAACTGGCTGCGTAGGGAGCGCAGCCAGGCGCGTCCCAGTTCATATTCCTTGTCCGTGGAAACCAGGCTGGAGGTACGGTTGCCGAGTTCCGGAAGCTCCGACTGTGCATAGCTGGGGGAGGCACCTGCCAGGAGGGTTATGCATAGGAATAGGATGATTCCCCAGGGGCGTCGAATCGGGCGAGGCCTGTGCTTCAAGGGGAGGAGGTCATTTAGGATCAATCCGGATATTTCCTCTGCGAATATACGGCCTCTGGTTGGGAGGCATTTAGATTTGAGTTAGAGTATTTGATTCTAACCTCAGTTATGAAGTTCCCGCCGCTTCTCGCTAAATGAATAGGCCGGCCGAATTGAAGGTCACCCGGCTGCTCACTGGTGTGGGGGAAAACTCCTGATGTCATCCAATGTTGAGGCGTTTTGAATGATGGAAACCGACCACTTTCTTGATGCGTCTGGCCTGACTTGCCCGATGCCGCTGCTGAAGGCGAAACAGAAACTGAACCAGATCGCCGTGGGCGAGACCTTGCGTGTGATCGCCACGGATCCCGGCTCCATGCGGGATTTTGCATCCTTTATTAAGCTGACATCCCACGAGATGCTGGAATGTGTGGAAGAGGATAGGGTCTATCGGTATGTGATCCGGAAAGGGAGCTGACCAGCTCCCTTTATAGATTGGGCCGGTTAGAGGGCGCGGGCCGCTTCCAGGACTTCGTCCACATGGCCCTTGACCTTCACCTTGCGCCACTCCTGGCGCAGGATGCCTTCCTTGTCGATCAGGAAGGTACTGCGTTCGATTCCCATATATTCCTTGCCGTAGAGTTTCTTTAGCTTGATGACGTCGAACAGCTTGCAAAGCTCTTCGTCTGGGTCAGAAATCAGCTCAAAGGGAAAGTTCTGCTTGGCTTTGAAGTTTTCGTGGGTTCGCAGGCTGTCTCTTGAGATGCCGAAGACTGCTGTGTTGGCATCGAGGAAATCCTGATAGCGGTCGCGGAAGTCCTGTCCCTGGGTGGTGCAGCCCGGCGTGTGGTCTTTGGGGTAGAAATACAGAACCAGATTCTTGCCTTTGAAGTCGGACAACTGAATGCGCTGGTCGCCGGTGGCCTGAGCGGTAAAAGAAGGAACGGGTTTTCCAACCTTAACCATGATGACTCCTATTGATAACTAAGCACTGAAAGCGGCTGGTGGGTGAAATTCCTAGTCGCCAGTGGTATTGCTGCTGGGTCGGATGAGGCTTTGCCTGCGGCCCGGCATGACTGGGCGACTAGATTGCTCGAACCGGCTCGATCACCGCGTCGAGATTGCGATCATCGCAAAAGATCATGAATTCGTCCCGCAGGCTCGCCAGGTGGGTGTCTGCCGGGATGTCCACAATCATATTGAGGCTGAACATCTGGGTACCCGTGTGGGGAGCGGCATAGGTTCCACTTTCCAGGTCCTGGATGTTGATGTCCATGCGGGCGAAAAAGCCTGCAATCTCATGCACGATCCCGGGGGTGTCCAAGGCGATCACGTTGACATTGTAGGTGTAGGAGCGTTTCGGTTCGCGGGGCTGGGTGCGCTTGATCATGGTGGTCAGCTCCAGCTTGCGGGCCAGGTTGGGGAGAGCCCCTTCGAGCTTGGCCACGGCATCCCAAGTGCCGCTGACCAGCATCATGATTGAAAACTCCCCTCCCAGGACGGTCATGCGGCTGTCGATGATGTTGCAGTTGTAGTCCGCGCAAGTCTTGGTGAGTTCATTGACGATACCCGGGCGGTCGCTGCCTAGGGCGGTGATGACCAGGTGTGGATCGCGGGAGATGAACTTTGACATACTGACCTTGCCTGACATCCTGTGAAAGCCTGGATAAACGGGGGAATCGATTGCGCAGCAGGGAATAGTCCGGCCCAGACTCCCCATTGTCAAGCCCGGGGGCCGAAACCCTGCATTCCGGAGCCGCTTTTCTCTTGTTAAGCGTATACCGGCCAAGTAACATATCTTTTTTTATTGTTGACGGAGTCCGTTTATGATTCAAGGCAGCTTGGTTGCTCTGGCTACCCCGATGTTCGCAGATGGTGCGCTGGATTGGGATGCGTTGAAGAAGCTGGTGGATTTTCACGTCAAACAGGGCACCCATGGAATCGTAGCCGTCGGTACCACCGGGGAATCTCCCACGTTGGACATGGACGAGCACATCGAAGTCATCCGTCGCACAGTTGAATATGCAGCTGGCCGCCTGCCGGTCATTGCAGGGACTGGCGCCAACTCCACTTCGGAAGCGCTCGAGCTGACCGAAGGCGCGAAGAAGGCGGGAGCGGATGCCGCGTTGCTGGTGACTCCCTATTACAACAAGCCAACCCAGGAAGGCTTGTATCAGCACTACCGGAAAATCGCCGAGTCGGTGGATCTGCCCCAGATCCTCTACAACGTACCGGGCCGCACGGCCTGTGATATGTCCAACGACACTGTGGTCCGCCTGGCTGAGGTGCCCAATATTGTGGGTATCAAGGACGCTACCGGTGACATGGCGCGCGGACGGGACTTGATCCAGCGGGTGGGTAACAAGATCGCCGTCTATTCCGGCGATGACGATACGGCCTACGAACTGATGCTGATGGGGGCCAAGGGCAATATTTCGGTGACGGCAAACGTCGCGCCCGCCCAGATGGCCCAGCTTTGCGAGCTGGCAATGGCCGGCAAGGCGGATGAGGCCCGGGCCCTGCAGGAAAAGTTAAAGCCCCTGCATCGCCTGATGTTTATCGAGAGCAGTCCGATTCCGGTGAAATGGGCTCTGTATGAGATGGGCCTGATTGCAGAAGGAATCCGCCTGCCGCTGACGCCGCTGGCCGAACCCCATCGGGCTCCCTTGCGTGAGATCCTCAAGGCGTTGGGCGCCATTGCCTGATGCCTTCTCATCGGATGACCATGATGCACATCCATTCTCGAAAGATCGTTCGTTTCTGTGGAGGCCTGCTGATTGCAGGCCTCGGCGTTCAAATGTCAGGCTGCGGGTTGCTGACAGACCGCACCAATTACTATGTGGACGCTAAGCGGCATGCACCTCTGGTGGTTCCGGACGGCCTCAGCCAAGAACGCCTGCAAGACGATTACGCCATTCCTCCCATTGAAAGCCAGCGGACGCTGGCCGCCGAGTTTGTTGTTCCGCCCCCGCCAGAGGTAGACGCCAAGGTGCTGGAGGAGCAATACAGTATCAGACAAAGCGATGACCAGGTTTGGCTGCTGGTAGGCGAAGAGCCGGGACGCCTCTGGCCTGCGCTGGCCCGTTTCTGGAGTGAGCAGGGGCTTGAAGTGGTTGACTCTCTCGCCAGGGAAGGGCTGGTCTTGACCAACGCCGCGGGTAGCACTGCCCGGTCCCACAACTTATTGGAGTCTTTAGGGCTGGATCCAAATGCAGGGCGCCGTTTTCAGTTAAAGCTGGATCAAGGCCTCAAGCGGGGCACCAGTGAGCTGTCTGTGCGGCTGCTTCCCGCCAATACGGCTGTTCAACCCCTGGAAACTCTGTGGCAGCAGGCTGACCCAGACCCGCAGCGCGAGCAACAGCTGTTGGAAATGCTGATGTCCTATCTCCAGGCTGAAGAGGCTGAGCGCAGCTATTCTTTGGTGGCGCAGGATATTTCCACGGGGGCCAAGGTATTCCTGCAGACCGAGGCAGAGGTACCCTTTATCCGGCTCGACCTGAGCTTCGAGCGGGCCTGGAGTACGCTGGAAAAGGCTCTGCAGGATGCCCAGGTACGGGTGGTGGATTTGAACCGCAGCGAAGGAGTTTACCTGGTGAGCTTTGGGCAGGAGGAATCCCGCTCCTGGTGGCCCTGGTCCAAGGGTTCCGAGGCGCTGTCGGACCGCTATAACTACCGGATCATTTTGCAGCAAACCGCCGAAGGGATACAGGTAACGGCCGAAGGTACAGAGGCCGATGCGTCTCGGGATCAGGGTGTCCAGTTGTTGACGCGCATCTATGAGAACATTACGTAATTTCCCGGGCCAACAGACTCATTATCATTGATCAGCAATGGGCAGGTTTGCCTGCCCTGTAACGTAGTCTTGGAGATCATTCGAATGCAAAAGCTTGAAGAGCTGTACTCCGGCAAGGCGAAGTCTGTTTACCGTACCGAAGACCCGGATCTGTTTGTCTTGCACTTCCGCGACGACACCTCCGCATTCGATGGTCGCAGAATCGAGCAGTTGGCCCGTAAGGGGATGGTGAACAACAAATTCAACGCCTTCATCATGACCAAACTGGCGGAGCAGGGCGTTCCCACGCACTTTGTCAAGCTGCTGTCCGACCAGGAATCCCTGGTGAAAAAGCTGGAGATGATTCCGGTGGAATGCGTGGTGCGCAATTTC
>JAJUGC010000142.1 GCA_029268325.1 Gammaproteobacteria bacterium
GCACATCAACGAGTCCGACATGATCCTGATGCCAGATGACAGTGCCAGCGTGTTGGACCCCTTCACGGAAGAAACCACGGTCATCGTCCGCTGCGACGTGGTCGACCCGGCCAACATGCAAGGCTATGAGCGCGACCCCCGTTCCGTAGCCCGCCGTGCGGAAGACTACCTGAAATCCACTGGTATCGCCGACGCCGCCATCTTCGGCCCGGAGCCTGAGTTCTTTATCTTCGACTCCGTGAAATGGCGCACCGACATCAACAGCGCCATGTACTCCATTTACTCAGAAGAAGCCGCCTGGGTTTCCCATGAGGATTTCGAGAACGCCAACACCGGCCACCGTCCGGGCGTCAAAGGCGGTTACTTCCCGGTTCCCCCGGTCGACTCCCTGCACGAAATCCGCGGTGCCATGTGTAATGCCATGGAAGCCATGGGCCTGGTGGTGGAAGTCCACCACCACGAAGTGGCCACTGCCGGCCAGTGCGAGATCGGCGTGCGCGGCAACACCCTGGTGAAGAAAGCAGACGAAGTCCAAATCCTGAAATACTGCGTCCACAATGTGGCCCATGCCTACGGCAAGACCGCGACCTTCATGCCCAAGCCCCTGGTTGGCGACAACGGCTCCGGCATGCACGTGCATATGTCCCTGCAAAAAGACGGCGTCAACATCTTCGCTGGCGACGGCTATGCGGGCCTGAGCGAAACGGCCCTGTATTACATCGGCGGTGTTATCAAGCACGCCCGCTCCCTGAACGCCTTCACCAACCCGTCCACCAACTCTTACAAGCGCCTGGTGCCGGGTTTTGAGGCGCCGGTGATGCTGGCCTACTCCGCCCGCAACCGTTCTGCGTCTATCCGGATCCCCTGGGTGAGCAGCGCCAAGGGCCGTCGTATGGAAGCCCGCTTCCCTGACCCGACCGCGAACCCCTATTTGGCGTTTGCTGCCCTGATGATGGCCGGCCTGGATGGTATCCAGAACAAGATCCACCCGGGCGATGCCATGGATAAGGACCTGTACGATCTGCCCAAGGAAGAAGCACAGTCCATCCCCACCGTATGCCATAGCCTGGAACAGGCCCTGGACTACCTGGAGCGCGACCATGACTTCCTGACCAAGGGTGGCGTCTTCACCGAAGACATGATCAAGGCCTACATCGAACTCAAACGTAAGGATGTGGAGCGTCTGAACATGACGGTGCACCCGGCTGAGTTCGACATGTACTACAGCCTCTGATCCGTTCAGAGAGTCCATCAGCCCCGCACCCGCGGGGCTTTTTATTTTCCCAAAATCCCCCAGGCCCAGCCTTGTGCGTCTTTTCTTTTGGTTCCCATCTGCTAGAGTAAATTTCAGAATCGACTCTAATGAGGTGTCACGGATGGGTAGTCTGTCTTTTTCCCGAACCGTCGGCCTTGCCGCGGCCGCTTCCGCACTTCTGTGGGGCTTGGCATTCCCCGCCCAGGCCCAGATCTATCGCTGGGTGGATGCCAACGGCACTGTTCACTTCTCCGATGAGGCCCGCCCTGGTGCCCAGCCCATAGAAGTCGCCCCCATTTCCACCATTTCCCTGCCCCAGTCCAACCCGGAAACCCTGGACATCCCGGACGAAGCTGAAGAAGAGCCCGAAGAGTTCCGTTACCGGCGGGTGGAAATCAGCTATCCCGAGCCGGATAGCGCCTTCCACTCAGGCAACGGCACCTTTACAGTGACCACCAACATCGAGCCGCCCCTGCGTCCCAGCCATGAACTGCGCCTGATCTTCAATGGACAGGTGTACGCCCAGAGCCACGCTGGACACTTTCTGATGGAAAATATCGACCGGGGTACCCACCAGCTGCTGCTCCAGGTGGTAGACAATGGCACTGTGATTCAGAACAGCCCGCCCGTCACCTTCACGGTGCACCGCCCCTCCTTACTGCATCCCAACCGTGTCAGGATTGCACCAAGATAATGCACCCCGCACCAAATTGGTGCATCCTGTACCCTGAGTCTCCGGATCTTCCCACGGCTCTTCTTGATGCCGCCACGATCCGGCCCAGCTCCTGACTCTGTAACCTTAGGCTGTAAGGGGAACAGCCTTATCAGGTTGTTGGTTTATTTTTTGCTTGGTACCTATCTCATCACTGTAGCGAACAGCTTTCGGGAAAACCCGGCTAAGCACCGGGGTACAAGCCCCGCAACGCCCGAAAGTCGCGCAGTAGGTTATGGGATAGTTACTTAGCCTGCTTCAACCATGGAAGCACAGTCATGCTATCGAACCAACGTCAAAAACGCGTTCTGGAAAACCTCTCTACAGCCATCCTGTTGCTGGACGAGGAGCTACAGACGGAATACATGAATCCGGCCGCGGAAATGCTGCTGGAAATCAGCGGGACTCGCCTGATAGGCACCAAGCTGAGCGATTTCCTAAGGGAAGAGCCGGATACCCAGCCCGCCTTCCTGGACGCCTTACGTACTGGCCACCCATTCACCAAGCGGGAGGCGGAGTTCATCCTGCACAACGGCAGCCGAATCCGACTGGATTACACCGTAACCCCCATCGCCTTCGAGCACGACAGCGGCCTGCTGATTGAAATGCAGCCCCGTGACCGCCTGCTACGCATCAGCCGCGAAGAGGACTTGCTGTCCAACCAGGAAACCACCCGCATGCTGGTCCGAGGTCTTGCCCATGAGATCAAGAACCCTTTGGGCGGCATCCGTGGTGCGGCACAGCTGCTCGACCGGGAGCTGGTGAACGACAACCTGCATGACTACACCCGCATCATCATTGAAGAGGCCGACCGGCTGCGTAATCTTGTGGATCGGATGCTCGGCCCCAACAAGGCGTTTCGCTTGGCATCCATCAATATTCACGAAGTGCTGGAGCGGGTCTGCGGACTGATTGCGGCAGAGTGCGAAGGCCGTATCCAGATCCAGCGCGACTACGACCCCAGCATCCCGGAGTTCGAGGGCGACAAGGAACAACTGATCCAGGCGTTTCTCAATATTGCCCGTAATGCCATGCAGGCCCTTCTCCACCAAGAGCAGCCGAACGACAAGCGTATCACCCTGCGCACCCGAACCCTGCGTCAGGTAACCATCGGCCACCGGCGACACCGCCTGGCCCTGCGGGTGAACATCATCGACAACGGCCCGGGAGTTCCCGACAGCCTGCTGAAAAGCGTGTTCTACCCCATGATCAGCGGCCGCCCCGAAGGTTCCGGACTGGGGCTGTCCATCACCCAAAGCATCATCGGCCAGCATCAGGGCTTGGTGGAATGCATCAGCGAGCCGGGCCACACGGACTTCATTATCTACATTCCCCTGCAACAGAAGCCTGGCTGAATACCGCGGAGAGCAAGATGAAATCAGCAAACATCTGGATTATTGATGACGATCGCTCCATTCGCTGGGTTCTGGAAAAAGCGCTGGAACAGGCCGATTTCAAGACCCGGGCCTTCGACAGTGGCGAAGAGATCCTCAGCCGTCTGCAGCGGGAGCAGCCCGATGCCATCATCAGCGATATCCGCATGCCGGGCATCGACGGACTCGACCTGCTCAACGAAATCCATGCCCAGTACCCGGAGCTGCCGGTCATCATCATGACTGCCCACTCCGACCTGGACAGCGCCGTCTCTTCCTATCAGCGCGGCGCCTTTGATTACCTGCCTAAACCCTTTGATGTGGACGACGCCGTGCTCCTGGCCCAGCGCGCGGTCGCCCATTCCCAGGAACACAAGGCCCAACGCCAGCAGTCCGCCCAGGAAGAGCTCTGCAAGACCACCGAAATCATCGGTGAGGCGCCGGCCATGCAGGAAGTGTTTCGGGCCATTGGCCGGCTGTCCCAATCCAATATCACGGTGCTCATCAATGGAGAGTCCGGCACTGGCAAGGAACTGGTGGCCCGCGCCCTGCACCAGCACAGTCCGCGTCGTGCCAACACCTTTATCGCCCTCAACATGGCGGCCATTCCCCGGGATCTGATCGAATCCGAGCTGTTCGGCCACGAGAAAGGCTCCTTTACCGGCGCCGGTGTGCAGCGCCAAGGTCGTTTCGAGCAGGCCAATGGCGGTACCCTGTTCCTCGACGAGATCGGAGACATGCCCCCGGAAACCCAGACCCGGCTGCTGCGGGTACTCGCCGATGGCGAGTTCTACCGGGTCGGCGGCACCTCGCCCATTAAAGTGGATGTGCGCATTATTGCCGCCACCCACCAGAACCTGGAGCGTCTGGTCCAGGCCGGCCGCTTTCGGGAAGATCTGTTCCATCGGCTCAACGTGATCCGGATTCACATCCCCCGCCTGTGCGAGCGCCGGGAAGACATTCCCCGCCTGGCCGACTTTTTCCTGAAGCGGGCCGCAGCCGAACTCAAGGTGGAACCCAAAATCCTGAAGCCAGAAACCAAGGAATACATGACCACCCTGCCCTGGCCCGGCAATGTCCGCCAGCTGGAAAACACCTGCCGCTGGCTGACCGTGATGGCGTCTGGCCGGGAAGTGCATGTATGCGACCTGCCACCGGAGCTGACAGAACAGGACAGGACTCCGAGCCCTTCGATCCACTGGCAGGATGCCCTGCGCACCTGGGCCGATCAGGAGCTCAGGCATGGCAAGAAAGGTCTGCTGGATACAGCCTTGCCGGACTTCGAGCGCATCATGATCGAAACAGCCCTCAAGCACACCGCTGGCCGCCGCCGGGATGCCTCACTCCTTTTGGGCTGGGGGCGTAACACCCTCACCCGCAAGATCAAGGAGCTGGGCATGGGAGGTGATGATGACGAGGGGGCTGACGATTAACCATCCACCCACTCGCTGTTGCGGGGCACGGATGGGCGGCATCTGCGCCCTCACCCCGGCCCGCGATCAAAACCGGCTGCTTAAGCCTTGAGCAGGTCCGAGGCTTAGCGATGCTCGTCCTTGCGCCCGGTAATCATGGCCTTGATCAGGTTCTCCGACCCCAGGAGGCTGTATAGCACCACCACGGCGATATGAATCAGGATCAGCACCATCAGGGTGTTGGCAAACAGCCCGTGCAGCTCTTCCAACCAGGCCTCGCCCCAGTACCGGTCCAGCCCCATCATCCAACCCGAAATCCCGAGCGCCAGCACCAACCCCATGAGCGCCAGGATCATCAGACCACCCAGGGGATTGTGTCCAACGTAGTAGGGATGCTCGCCCCGCAAGAGCGCGCGCAGATAAAATAAAAGGCGGCGGGGCGTTGGCCAAAACGAGCTGAACCGGGCATAAGGCGTACCTACAAAACCCCACAGGATACGCACCACGACGGCACCGGCAGCATAATAACCGATCCACCGGTGCCACTCCTCACCCGATTCAAGCACCCACAGATTGAGCACGCAGGCGGTAGCGAGAGTCCAGTGAAAGATCCGCACCAGTGGATCCCAGACCAGAGCCCCCCGCGTCATGACAGGTTTACTTCTCAATATTGCTCTTCACCACCGAGCCATCAACCGGATTGAAGTAGATTTCCACTTTCTTCCCGGCTTCATCCCAGCCATAGATCTCATAGCAGTTGCCGTCGGTGATCTGAAAGCGCTTGATCTTGTAGCCCTGCTTTTTAAGGTTTTCCTGAAAGGTCTCGGCATTCTGCCATTTATCCTGGGACTCGTCCGTGCACTTAGGAGAGGCCACGGCCATACCCGCAAAGGCAACAGCTGAGAAGAGAGTGAAAGCAGTGAGTGTTCGGCGAAAGGAATGATTCATGGTAAACCTCCTTGCAGGCAGGAGAAAGCTGCAGGTAACCGGAAGGCGGGCAGTCCGGTCGCCCCCGCCCTTTAAAGGCCCGCGACCAGACAAATCTTGAGAACCGCCATTTCTTGAGGGCACAGGCTCTATCTTAAACTAACTGCCTGATATCCAACAGGGCAGAAGTGCTTTTAGCTGCCGACGCCCCAGCCGGCTCCGGTTTTTTTCGGGGCGCGAAGCCTCAATCCGGGGTGCCACTGGCCCCTCCTCGGAAACCACGGCGCGCCTTTGAAACGGGTCAGACAGGGTTTGCCCGGCTCCTGCCGAACCAAGTTTCGCCCCTCAACCCGGCCGACAGTAACTCCGGACCATAGCGAGTAGGGTGAGGCGTTACCGCCTCATCCCTCTCACAGAACCGTACATACGGGCCACGTATACGGCTCATGCCATTAACTTACCCCGAACTCGGGGACAGTGATGCCGGTTTTGACCTTCGCAAGATCCATCAAC
>JAJUGC010000143.1 GCA_029268325.1 Gammaproteobacteria bacterium
GAAAACCAAGGCCTGTGCGGGCTTTGGTACCCGCCTGGGTCTTCATGGATGTTGAAATGGAGACTTAAAAACTTCCCGGTATTTCAGCAACCCCTCCCGAGGGGCACGCCTTGGATGGATGAAATACCGGGAAGCCTGGAAGAAGGCCTTAGCCTATAAAGCCTGCGATATAAGCCACGCCCGCGGTAAAGACACCGATGCTGGTTGCAAGCGCCACCAGATAGGCACGATTGTTGGCCCGACGCTGTTTCTGGACATAGAGCTCGATCGTGCGCTGGGCGATATCCTCGGCCGTTTCCCGCGAAATATCGTGGGCTTGCTGAATGGCCTCCGACTGCAGAGTCTGCCAGAACTCGGTATCGATGGACTGCACCGACGTCATATGGTCTTTGAGCTCGTCGAGCTGCTCCGGCGCCAGTCCCACCATGTTCTTGCTTGTTTGAAGGACGTTCGCCACTTCCTCCAGCTGGCTGCTGAGGGAGTGGGAGAGTTCGGCAACAATTTCATCCTTGAGTGCCGCCTGGCGTTGGGCGAACTTCTCTTCCAGTTCTTGAACCGCTTCTGCCAGTTGGGTTTCCAGGCGCTGCTGATTGCTCTCCAGCAAGAACTTGATATGGGCATGCTGCTCGTCGAACAGGTCGCTGAGCAGCTCATGCATGCGATTGTTGATCGTTGTTTTAACAGAGGTGCGAGCAATTTGCTCGATCAGCTCCGGCGACAGGGTGGGGATACCTTTGGAGCTGCCAATGGGCACCACATTGTCTTGGGAGCTGGCTGCGACGCTCAGTTCTTCACCATTGGCCACCAAATCCAGTTCGGTGTTCAGGTAGGCATAGTCAATGGGCGCAGTGTTGAGCGTGCCGTTGATCATGTCGTTGCTCAGGCTGTCGAGCATGGTGGAGAGAGCCTGGGGCTGGGGTGGCTTGGTGAGAATATCGTAGATACCAAACTGCTTGGCCCGGGACTCGAACTCAGCCGACTTCTTCGAGGTGCACATGATAATGGGGATGTGCGCCGTTGCAGGGTTCGACTTGATTGCCTTGGTCGCTTGAACGCCGTTCATGCCGGGCATCAAGTGGTCCATGAAAATGACATCCGGCAAATCGTTGTGCGACAAGTAGTCCAGCGCTTCCTCGGCGGACCCTGCCATGCTCACGTTCATGTCGGCGTTTTCCAGCAGTTTGCTCAGCGCAAAACGGGCAACTTTGGAGTCATCTATGAGCAATGCGTTTTTTATCGTCATGGTATACCTCGGTTTCGACTCGATGCGGCCCCTCAATCGAACAGCCTGTCGCACCTTTTCTTATCTTATTTGGTTCAAATGTCGTCGGTCCAAAACTTTTAACAGCGCCCCGGCTTATGACCATCCTTCTAATTCCCGGTATTTATCGGCTTACCAGCCTTCCATCGGCGGGCACTGCGTTGCCCGGTAACTCTTCAAGCGATAGCACACGCCAGGCTCGCTACTGCGGGCTGTGAAAACCTCGCCCGCCGGCGTCGTCAATGTGGCTTGCCCATAGGGTTTGCCAAACTTGAACGTGCCACTGATCTTGCTGCCATTGGGATTCAACAGCTCGCCTTTGCCGTGGTACTGGCCTTCGATGAACTGGCCGATATATTTTTTTCCGTCACGGTAGGTCAGCACGCCGTTGCCATGGAACAGGCTCTTGGAAAAGCCACCCGTGTAATGGGTGCCGTCCGGATAGGTGATTTCACCTGTGCCGCCAAACTCGTTATCGACAAAAGTGCCTACGTACATCAGTCCCTGGGGAGTAGTGAGGCTGCCTTCGCCATTGAGTTTTCCGTCAACCCAGTGACCGGTATAAATGTCGCCGTTGCTTTTGGTGAGGGTGCCTTCGCCATTAAACAGGTCGCGCTGGAAATATCCGGTATAGGTGTCTCCATCGGGGAGCTTCAGGGTTCCATAACCTTCTTTCTTGCCGTTAACCCATTCACCTTCATAGCGGGCGCCATCGGGACGCTGGAGCTTGCCGTTGCCGTGAAACTGTTTGTCCAGGAAGCCGCCTTCGTAGAAGGTGCCGTCAGCAGCCCGGTACGTGCCCTGGCCAGTCACGACACCATGGCGCCAGGTTCCATTGCGAAACTCCACCTGGGTCAGTTCTTCCAGGGTGGCATGGACGATCAGTTGATCATCCCGGGCGAGGTCCACTGTCTGGCTCCAGCCTTTGTAGCCGGGCTTGGTGACTTCGATGACATATTTGCCCGGAGCCAGCTCCAGGTTCAGGCGGGTGGAGCCATAATCCTGCCCATTGATACGTACACGGTCGTCATGGACATTGGAGCGAACGGTTAAAGTGCCCACAGGGGGCGCTGTGACCTGCTGCAAGTCCGCTTTCTGCAGATCGGTGGCCGGTACCTGTGATGGAGCTGTCCCGGTCACGGGGGACGTGGAAAGTGCAGGATCCAGGGCGGCAGTCATGGTTTCGGCCGTGGCATCCGTTGCCGGAGCAAACGGTGAGGCTGGAGTTGCTGATACCTCGGTGGCTGTGTCCTGGACGTCGGCGAAGACTTCGTCTTCTTCAACCTCAATCGAGGGAGTGCTCTGGGTCGGCTGTGTTTCAGCCTCACCGGTCAATGGGGAAAGGTCGAGGGCGGGCAAGGCTGCAAATGCCGCAAGCTCAGGAGCATCAGGGTTTTTGATATGTGCAAAGCCTGCTGTCAGGAGCAGCATAAAGGCTAGGGCATTAATCAATAATAGGGGCCTGAGGTCGACCATGGTTATCATCCATGCACTTCTGTTTTTATTACATGTAACTCATCTTATCGCTATTCGAAACACAATGTAACCAATTCGCCCGCCGGCTGGCCGAATTGTTGTTGCTGTCACAAAAGCCATGGAATTGGCTCACGCTAAGGGCTTGTAATTGTTACTTTTGTTTGCGGCTTTCCTGGGCCTCCCAGGCTCTCATATGAACATCGGCTTCGTACTCATAGGGAGACTTGAATGGGGTCAGCACCATGTCAAAGACTGCAAAGGTAAAGCCAATGGAGAACCAGGCGATGACCAGGGTTTCCATGGTTGCTGCCTGTGCCTGGGGGTCGGATTGTACGAAGCTCTGGAGGGTCGGGAGCCACTCGGAAACCATGGCGACCAGGTTGAACCGGGACAGTACAAAAGGAACCCAGAAGGCAATGAAGATTGGGAAGAAGGCGAACGACCAGAGCAGGCGCCTTAACAGGTAGATTGCCAGGGCCTTGGCATAACGGATTTTCAGTTCGGGAATCTTTTTTAGTTCCTGTAGGTACTTCTTGCGCTCCAGCCAATAGGCTTCGATCTGAAGGTGGGAGTGCTGCTTGGACAGGGCTGGAGCCTTGACTAGAGTGTCGCCTTGTTCGGTGGTGGAGGCTTCGGCCTTGGCGGGCTCTGAAGCGGGAGAGAGAGCTGGGTCGGTCATAGGTTCGCTTCTACTACAAGGTGTCCGTGGCTGAGAACGAATTGGATCTCACGTATACTTGACGGTTTGAGACCGGCCCACTTTGATTGGCTGACGGCACGGAAACCCTGCAGTGGCATCTACAGAATCCCGGCTTCGGCCTTTGCCATGACAAGTCCGTGTCGTGCAGTCTGGCCAGGCTATAGCGCTAGCCCCTACTGACCATTGGGCCGGATTGTTGTTCAGCCAGCTATTATCACCGGTTGGATTTCTAGTTATGCTAGCAGGTATTCTAGCTCAGCGTGACGCTGTGTGCTGTTAATTCGGTTTTCGCTCTGGTCAGGGCAATCTGTACTATAGCCGGTAACTGGTCGCTTGTAAGGAGCGTTTTATCGTTTCCGGCCCGACGAATAATGAGAAGAGCTACAGGCAATCCGTTATTGGAGTGCCCTGGATTGTTCCATCCTTTGACAAGCCTCTGCCGTGCAACCCAAATACTCAAGGAATAGCCAAAGCCTTATGATGTCATCAACCAACATTGCCGCCCCTTTTGAGACCTTCGAATATATCGGTTCGCGCTCCATTGCCGCCTTGAAGCTGGATGTTCACGAATACAGGCACCGGGAAACAGGGGCTCGGCATTACCATTTGGCCGCGGACAATGCCGAGAATGTCTTTCTCGTTGCCTTCAAGACAGTTCCGACGGATTCCACGGGCGTCGCCCATATCCTGGAGCATACGGCCCTGTGTGGAAGCGAACGTTATCCGGTTCGCGACCCATTTTTCATGATGGTGCGCCGCTCCCTGAATACCTTTATGAATGCGTTTACCAGCAGCGACTGGACGGCTTATCCCTTTGCCAGCCAAAACCTGAAAGATTTCAATAACCTGCTGGATGTTTATCTGGATTGCGCCTTCTTTGCCCGTCTGGACCCTCTGGATTTTGCTCAGGAAGGGCACCGTCTCGAATTCGAGGAAATGGAAAATCCGGATAGCAAGCTGGTGTATAAGGGCGTGGTCTACAACGAAATGAAGGGGGCGATGAGCTCCCCGGTCAGCATCCTATGGCAGACCCTGACCAAGTACCTCTATCCCACCACCACCTATCACCACAACAGTGGCGGCGAGCCGGAGCACATTACCGATCTGACCTACGAGCAACTGGTCGCCTTCTACCGGAAGCACTACCACCCCAGCAATGCTGTTTTCATGACCTACGGTAATCTGGCGCCCAAGGACCTGCAGCAGCAGTTTGAGGAAAAAGCCCTGCATCGCTTTAAGCGGCTGGATGCCGTGGTGAGTGTGCCTGATGAAAAGCGCTATTTTGCACCGGTTCGGGTTCAGGAAAGCTATCCCTTGGCCTCCACCGAGGATCCGGCAGAAAAGACCCATATCGTGGTGGGTTGGCTTCTGGGGCATTCCTTTAAGCTGGAGCAGAATCTGGAAGCACATCTTTTAAGCAATGTCCTTCTGGAGAACAGTGCATCTCCCTTGATGAAAGCCTTGGAGAAGACCGAGCTGGGACGGGCGCCGTCGCCCCTTTGCGGTTTGGAAGATTCCAATCGGGAAATGGTGTTTGTGTGCGGCCTGGAAGGGAGTGAAGCAGAACGGGGCCCGCAGGTTGAAGAACTGGTGCTCAACGTGCTCAAAGAGGTGGCGGAGCAGGGCGTCCCCCAGGAGCGATTGGAAGCAGTGCTGCATCAGCTGGAGTTGAGCCAGCGGGAAATCGCGGGAGACCATTATCCGTATGGGCTGCAACTGGTGCTTACTGCATTGCCGTCAGCCCTCCATGGGGGAGATCCCTCGGCGGTTCTGGACCTGGAGCCGGCCCTGGCGAGCCTTCGGGAGAAGATCAAGGACCCGGATTACATCAAGCGACTGGTCCGGACGCTGTTATTGGACAACCCCCATCGCATCGTGCTGACCCTCACTCCCGATGGGGACTATGACACCCATCGTGCCCGGATGGTTGAAAAGACCCTGGAAGAAATCAAGCAGTCTTTGTCCGACGAGGAGAAGGCGCAGATTGTCGAACAGAGCAAGCGGCTTATGGCTCGCCAGGAAATGAAGGAAGACGAGAGCATTCTTCCTAAGGTGGGCCTGACGGATATTCCGGTCGATATCCGGATTCCCGAGCCTGAATCCATTGAAAGCTGGCCTGAGCTGACCTGCTATGGCCAGGGCACTAATGGCATCGTTTACCAACAGGTGATTTCAGAGTTGCCCGGTTTTGACGATCATCAGCAGCAATTGCTGCCCCTTTATACCTACAGCCTGACCGAAGTGGGAGCGGGCGAGCGCTCTTACCTGGAGATGCAGGACTGGCAATCCGCGGTGTCTGGTGGGATCAGTGCCTATTCTGAAATCAAGGGCAAAATTGACGACGAACAAAGCACATCGGGCTATCTCGTCCTAAGTGCCAAGGCCCTGAACCGTAACCAGCCGGACCTGAGTGAGTTGATGCGGGAGACGTTCCTGGCTGCGCGGTTTGATGATGCGGCCAGGATTCGGGAGCTGGTGTCCCAGATCCGCGCCCGGCGTGAGCAGGCGGTAACAAGCAACGGTCATGTACTGGCCATGGGAGCTGCCGTGAGTGCCATGGCACCTTCAGCGGCTTTCTCCTATAGGGTCGGTGGCCTGGAAGGTATCCGCTGGATCAAGGCCCTGGATCAGGCTATGGAAGCTACAGATAAAGTCGAAGAAATCTGTGGCCAGCTGCAGGGGATGCACCGCCTGCTGGTGGATGTGCCCCGTCA
>JAJUGC010000144.1 GCA_029268325.1 Gammaproteobacteria bacterium
CCGGCACGGAAGGCATCGCCGATGTACCAAATCCGGTCCGCGCCCGGATTCATCAGCTCCCGGACCAGCGTTTCGCGCGCGTCTTCCGCTTTCAGATCCAGCTTGGGATCAAAGCCTGTGGCGCCCACTTCCAGCCCCCGCAGGGCTTTTTGTACGGATTCCTGGAAGGTACGACCAATGGCCATGACCTCACCCACAGATTTCATCTGGGTGGTCAGGCGGTTATTGGCTTGCGGGAATTTCTCGAAGGTGAAACGGGGTACCTTGGTGACCACATAGTCGATCGTCGGCTCAAAAGAAGCCGGCGTGGCACCACCGGTGATCTCGTTTTTCAATTCATCCAGGGTATAACCCACGGCCAGCTTGGCCGCGACTTTGGCAATCGGGAAGCCCGTGGCCTTGGAAGCCAGCGCCGAAGAGCGGGAAACCCGCGGGTTCATTTCAATCACCACCATACGGCCGGTTTTCGGATCAATCCCGAACTGGACGTTGGAGCCGCCGGTTTCCACGCCGATCTCCCGCAATACCGCAATGGAGGCGTCCCGCATCAGCTGGTATTCCTTGTCGGTCAGGGTCTGGGCCGGCGCTACGGTGATGGAGTCACCGGTGTGGACGCCCATGGCGTCAAAGTTCTCGATGGAACAGATAATGATGCAGTTGTCGTTCTTGTCACGGACAACTTCCATCTCATACTCTTTCCAGCCGATCAGGGATTCGTCGATCAGCAGCTCCCGGGTGGGAGACATTTCCAGGCCACGCTGGCAGATTTCCTCGAACTCTTCCCGGTTATAGGCAATACCGCCACCACTGCCACCCATGGTGAAGGAAGGACGGATAATGCAGGGGAAGCCGATAACATCCATCACCTGCAGGGCTTCTTCCATGCTGTGGGCGATCCGGGAACGGGGGCACTCCAGACCAATGGCACGCATGGCCTTGTCAAAGCGCTCACGGTCTTCGGCCTTGTCGATGGCGTCCTGGGTGGCGCCGATCATTTCTACGCCAAACTCTTCCAGCACCCCGTTACGGGCCAGATCCAGTGCACAGTTGAGCGCCGTTTGGCCCCCCATGGTCGGCAACAGGGCGTCTGGGCGCTCTTTTTCGATAATCTTGGCGACCGTCTGCC
The DNA here is from genome assembly GCA_029268325.1 of Gammaproteobacteria bacterium. Lineage (GTDB taxonomy): Bacteria > Pseudomonadota > Gammaproteobacteria > Pseudomonadales > Oleiphilaceae > JAEZAA01. Next base: position 1,127 of record JAJUGC010000144.1, read on the forward strand.
AGTTGATCGGCTCAATATAGGTTGAGTCAGCCATGGCCGGGTCGGTCATGATGGTGGCCGGATTCGAGTTAACCAGAATGACTCGGTAGCCCTCTTCGCGCAGTGCCTTACAGGCTTGCGCCCCGGAGTAGTCGAACTCACAGGCCTGGCCGATTACGATCGGCCCCGCGCCCAGAATGAGAATGCTTTGAATATCGGTACGCTTTGGCATCTTTCTCTATTCACCGAATCATAATTCAACTGGAGCCCGGCCCGTGCTTCGCACCTTCTGTGCTTGGCAACAACCGGACCCGGAACATCAAGTACTGTGCACCGTTTCCGGTCAACCGCGCGTTTTCATGTACTCGCGCATCATGCTGACGAACTGGTCAAACAAGGGCGCAACATCCTTCGGACCCGGACTTGCCTCCGGGTGCCCTTGGAACCCGAAAGCCGGCACGTCAGTGCGGCGGATACCCTGCAGGGTACCGTCAAACAGCGACTTGTGGGTGGCCACCAGGTTGGCAGGCAGGGTCGCCTCGTCTACGGCAAAGCCGTGGTTCTGGCTGGTAATCATCACAGTGCCATTGGACAGGTCCTGGACCGGATGATTCGCACCATGGTGCCCCTGCTTCATTTTCAGGGTCTTGGCACCGCTTGCCAGAGCCAGCAACTGGTGCCCCAGGCAGATACCAAAGGTAGGGACTTTCGCTTCCAGGATTTCCTGAATCGCCTTGATGGCATAGTCACAGGCCGAGGGATCCCCCGGGCCGTTCGCCAGCAAAATGCCGTCCGGATTCATGGCCAACACATCAGCGGCAGGGGTCTGGGCGGGAACCAGGGTCAGCTTGCAGCCACGGGAGATCAAGGGCCGCAGGATATTGCGCTTCACCCCGAAGTCATAAACCACCACATTAAACTCGGGGTTTTCCAGGCTACGGTAGCCTTCACGGAGATCCCACTCCCCTTCCGTCCACTCTTCGATCTCGGTGCGGGAGACGACTTTGGCCAGGTCCATTCCTTTCAAGCCAGGGAAGGCCCGTGCCTGGGCAAGAGCTTCTTCTTCGGAGATGTTGTCACCTGCCAGAATGCAGCCATTGAGGGCGCCCTTATCGCGCAGGATGCGGGTCAGGCGACGGGTATCGATTTCTGCGATCCCTACCACTCCGTTTTCCCGCAGATACTGATCCAGCGGCTTTTCACTGCGCCAATTGCTGACAATCAGTGGCAGGTCGCGAATGACCAATCCGGCAGCCCAGACTTTTCCAGACTCGACATCTTCACTGTTGACGCCGGTATTGCCGATATGGGGATAGGTTAAAGTGACGATCTGTTGCGCGTAGGATGGGTCCGTCAGGATTTCCTGGTAACCGGTCATGGCGGTGTTGAACACCACTTCACCGCTGGAAACGCCTTCCGCCCCGATCGATATTCCCTTGAAAATACTGCCGTCTTCAAGGGCCAGTAATGCAGGTTTTCTTGAGTCCATAATTACCGTCGTCAAAGGCCAGGATGAGCCCGAGGGGGCTTCATTTGCAAAAAAGCGAGAGGGAGTTTGAGCTCCGTCTCGCCTTTTGCGAAGTAATCGGTCAAAAAAAAGGCGCATGACGCGCTCAAATCCGCGCTATTCTATCAACGGGGAGTTGGGCTGTCTATGAATAATCCAACAGATTTCAAGCCCGCACCAGCGGACAGGCCAGACAGGCACAAGCCCGCCCTTGCCAATTGAAATCCCACAGCCCGCCCCCGCCACGGAAATCAACGCAGTCCCAGCACGTCCTGCATGTCATACAGCCCCTTGGGCTGCCCCTTCAGCCAAAGGGCGGCACGCACAGCCCCCTTGGCGAAAGTCATCCGACTGGAGGCTTTGTGGGTAATCTCCACCCGCTCACCTTCACCGGCGAACAAAACGGTATGGTCCCCGACAATGTCGCCACCCCGCACCGTTGCAAAGCCGATTGTCTGGCGATCCCGGGCACCGGTCTGCCCTTCCCGGCCATAGACGGCCACCTCCGCCAGGTCCCGCCCCAACGCCTCGGCCACAACCTCCCCCATACGCAAGGCGGTGCCGGATGGAGCATCCACCTTATGACGGTGATGGGCCTCAATGACTTCGATATCCACATCGTCACCCAGCACCCGAGCCGCCATATCCAGCAGTTTCAGGCACAGGTTCACGCCTACACTGAAATTAGGGGCGAGTACAACCGGGATCTCCTCGGCCGCTTGGCGAAGCTGCTCTTTCTCTGCCTCGGAAAAGCCCGTGGTGCCAATCACAATGGCCTTGCCGGCCTGGCGGCACAGCTCGACGTTTTTCAGGGTAACGGTCGGATGGGTGAAGTCGATCAACACATCCACCTGGGGTAGCAGCGCCTGCAAATCTCCGGTTACGTCAACGCCCAGACGCCCGATGGCCGCCAACTCGCCGGCATCCGTCCCCACCAAAGAGCTATCTGGACGCTCCAGCGCGCCAGCCAGGGTTGCCCCCTCAGCCTGATGCACCGCTTGAATCAGGACGCGCCCCATACGGCCACCGGCCCCAACAATGGCTATTCGACTCATAAATACCCCCATCAATCGTTCGCAAACCGGCGCAATGATACAGGGTTCAACCTGAGAAATAAAAACACAGCCGACAGCTTTCTGCGGACTGATTCAGGCGCCGACCTGCCCCAAAACGAAAACGCCAGGGCAAGCCCTGGCGTTTTACAAGTCAGCAAACCAGCTTTCCGGCTTCCTATCCGACCGCCCCTTGGTGCCTGGCTTCGGAAAGATGCAATCTGGAAAGCCCAGTCGCAGAAATTAGAACTTCATGTCGTCGAAGAAGCTTTTCACTCCCTCAAACCAGGAGTGCTTCTTCGGGTTCTGCTGGCTGCCCTGCTCCTCCTGCTGAAACTCCCTCAACAGTTCTTTCTGGCGCTTGGTTAGGTTCACCGGCGTTTCCACCACCACCCGACACATCAGATCACCTGGCTCGCCGCCGCGCACCGGCGTGACGCCCTTGCCGCGCAAGCGGAACAGCTTGCCAGTCTGGGTCTCGGCGGGGATCTTGAGCTTGACCCGTCCATCCAGGGTCGGCACTTCCAGCTCGCCACCCAGGGCCGCATCCGTGAAACTGATAGGCACTTCACAGTACAGGTTCTTGCCGTCGCGCACGAAAATTTTGTGCTCGCGAACCGCCACCTGCACATACAGGTCTCCGGGAGGCCCGCCATTGATACCCGGTTCGCCTTCCCCTGCCAGACGGATCCGGTCGCCGGTATCCACGCCGGGCGGCACCTTCACCGACAGGGTCTTCTGCTCTTCCACATAGCCTACGCCATGACAGGTCTTACAGGGAGTGCGGATGATCTTGCCCGCGCCCCGACAACGGGGACAGGTCTGCTGCACGGAGAAAAAACCCTGCTGCATGCGGATCTGCCCTGAACCATGACAGGTACCACAGGTCTCCGCCTGGGTGCCGGGCTCCGCGCCAGTGGCATGACAGCTACTACATTCCACATGTGTCGGTACCCGGATCTTGACAGTAGTTCCCCGGACCGCCTCTTCCAAGTCCAGCTCCAGGGTATAGCGCAGGTCACTGCCCCGGTTGGCCCGGGTGCGTCCGCCACCGCCGAAGATATCGCCGAACACGTCGCCGAAGATATCGCTGAAACTGGCACCACCGCCAAAGCCGCCGCCAGCGCCCGCAGCCGCCGCGTCAGCCCCGGCATGTCCGAACTGGTCATAGGCGGCCCGTCGATTGGCGTCGGACAGCACCTCGTAGGCTTCGGTGGCTTCTTTGAACTTCTCTTCGGCCTCTTTATCTCCCGGATTACGGTCCGGGTGATACTTCATGGCAAGACGCCGATAAGCCTTCTTAACCTCTTTTTCGTCCGCCGACTTTGGAACACCCAATACTTCGTAATAATCGCGCTTAGCCATAGCTTGAGCTGTCACCATCAGCTGCCGAAAAGCCCTCTCGGTTACAACGGCCTCCCCCTTCGCATCCTGGCGCACCGGGGAACTCGAAACGAGCTTTGTCGCAGTACTTTATGAATCGTCAGAACAACAGCGCGGGAGAGTCTCCCGCGCTGATTCCACTATTAGGACTTTTGTGACCGCTTACTTGCGGCCATCATCCTTAACCTCCTCGAACTCGGCGTCCACCGCTTCCTCGGCACCGCCTGCGTCGCTAGCCTGGTCAGCCCCCTGAGCCGCGCCAGCCTGCGCCTGTTCGGCATACAGTTTCTGAGCCAATGCACCAGAGGCTTCCACCAATTTCTCGGTTTTGGCCTCAATCTCATCCTTGTCGTCGCCTTTCAGGGCCTCTTCCAGCTCAGCGATTGCCTTCTCGATATTGCTCTTCTCTTCCTCGGTAGCCTTGTCGCCAACTTCCTTCAGGGTTTTCTGAGTGGCGTGAATCATGCCGTCTGCCTTGTTACGGGCTGCGACCAGTTCCTCGAACTTCTTGTCTTCAGCCGCATGGGCTTCGGCGTCGCGTACCATTTTCTCGACTTCCTCATCCGACAAGCCGGAAGAGGCCTTGATCACAATGGATTGCTCCTTGCCGGTTGCCTTGTCTTTGGCAGACACATGCAGGATACCGTTGGCGTCAATATCGAAGGTTACCTCGATCTGGGGCACCCCCCGGGGCGCCGGCGGAATGTCGGTCAGGTCAAAACGACCCAGGGACTTGTTCTGCGCCGCCTGCTTACGCTCCCCCTGTACCACGTGGATGGTGACCGCGGTCTGGTTATCTTCCGCCGTTGAGAACACTTGAGATTTCTTGGTCGGAATCGTGGTGTTCTTCTCGATCAGCGGAGTGGCCACACCGCCCATGGTTTCGATACCCAGGGTCAGCGGGGTCACGTCAAGCAGCAGTACGTCTTTGACTTCACCAGACAGAACCGCACCCTGGACTGCCGCACCGATGGCGACCGCTTCGTCTGGGTTCACATCCTTACGGGGATCCTTGCCGAAGAACTCCTTCACTTTCTCCTGGACCAGCGGC
>JAJUGC010000145.1 GCA_029268325.1 Gammaproteobacteria bacterium
AGCCCATCTCCGTATTCAGGTCTGCGGAGCGGGGATCGAAGTTGAAGGATCCCACGAACACATGGGAGCGATCGACCGAGAAGGTTTTGGCATGTAGGCTTGAGCCGGAGCTACCAAAGATCTTGTGCTTGTCTTCATCGATTGGAGTGGCGGCTTCGCGACGCAGTTCATAAAGGCGAATCCCCGCCTCTAGCAATTCCTTGCGCCGCTTGGCGTAGCCGGAATGCACCAGGGCCACGTCCGTGGCTTCCAGGGCGTTAGTCAAAATCCGCACCGCGACGCCTTGCCGGGCTATCTCCGCAAAGGCCTTGACGCCGGCCGCCGTGGGAACAAGGTAAGGCGATACCAGCTCCACATCCGTTTGGGGTATTTCAAGGATTTCCGCAAGGCGTGCAGTCAGGAGTTTCTCGGGTGCAGCGAGCCCTAGACCTTTGGCGGGGTCATCACTGACCAGTCGGGTTTCGGCCCACTCGAAGGCCAGGCCTCCCTGATGCATTTCCTGCACAAAATCCGACTGGCGCAGGGCTTTCATATAGGCGGCTGCCGCTGGATCCTGCTCCAGGGCCTTTGCCTTTTCCGTCAGCTGGCGCTGCACTTCCTCACTGACGGCCGGCAAGATCCTTTCGACCGGATACGAGGAACCGCTTGCCCAATAGCGGTCAAAGTCTTCGGAAACAGCCTCGACCACCGGGCCGATGGCCAGTACGTCCAGATCGGCGAACAGCACCCCTTCTGTCGCTCCAAAGTATTCATCGCCCACATTGCGCCCACCAATGACTGTGGCCTGGTTGTCTATGGTGAAGGACTTATTGTGCATGCGCCGGTTCAGGCGGCTGAAGTCTGTGAGGTAGCCAATCCAGCGGAACTTGCGCGTGGTGATTGGGTTGAACAGCCGAACTTCGATATTGGGATGGCTATTGAGGGCGGCCAGGATAGGATCCAGGCCGGCGGTGTTGTTGTCGTCCAACAACAGGCGCACCCGCACGCCCCGCTCCGCGGCCTGGTGCAAGGCGTAGAACAGTAAGGTGCCTGTCATGTCGTTACGCCAGATGTAATACTGTACATCGAGCGTTCGCTCCGCCACCTGGGCCAGGAGTACCCGGGCCGCAAAGGCATCATGAGCATCCTGCAGGGGACGAATACCGGACAGGCCGGGATGGGCGGCAATCAGCGGCTGAACCGTGCGCCCCAGGAAGGTGTCGCCCGTTTCACGGTCTACTCGGGTAACGCTGCGGCCTTCCAGGGACGGCAAGCCGCTGCACCCGGGCAGAAATGCCACCAGCAGGACAAGAACAAGTCCCCCCAGGAGAAGTCCTTTAAACCATTCCATACGATACAGGGATCTCGCCTCCAACCAGTCTCGGAGCCGGCCGGCTCAATCTCCTGCCTTATCAGGCAATGGTAATAGCAGCGGCAACATCGCTTTGAGGCTGTTATGCAAAACAGACATATCCAGATCAGGTTCACGCACTGCCCTGATCGCCAGCCCTTCGATGAAGCACTTCAGGCTAAACGCCCGCCATTGCACCTCTTCATCTGACAAGTGAATGCCGTTACTGGCACAGGTACGCTTCATCCAGGCAGTGAAGTCATTACGGATAACAGCGTCGGTGGCCTGGAGCGCTTCAGCGATTTGCGGGTTACGACTGGCCTCTACGGTCATTTCCAGGAACAGGGGAGCACTCATTGCATCGGGATAGTTTTGCTGCCAGCTACGGAACAGATCAATAATCCCAGGCTTTAAGTCCGTGTCGGCGCGTAACGCCGCAATATTGGCCCGCCCCTCTTCCAGTTGCCGCTCAATAATCGCCAGGATGATGGAGTCCTTGTTCTCGAAGTAGCGGTAGATCAGCCCCGGGCTCATGCCCGCGGCTTCAGAGATACTCGCCATGCTCGCGGCATGAAAACCATACTCCACAAAGCACTTCTGGGCCGCGGCCAGAATGCGCTCCCGTTGGGCCTGGGCGCGCTTGCTGACTTTTCCTGATCCAGAAGCGTTTTGAGTCATTGGGTTTTCTCCTGCCAGCCGCCACCCAGAACCCTGTACAGGGTAACACGGTTGGCCTGCTCTGCGAGCCGGATCGCCACCAATCCTTGCTGGGCCTCATACAGAACCCGCTGCGCATCCAGCCGTACCAGATAGCTGTCCTGGCCGGCCCGGTAACGGGCCTCGGCCAGCTTATCGGCACGGCGGGCCGCTTCCACGACGGCTTCCTGGGCCCGACTCTGCTGGGCCAGGGTCTGGGTCAGTGCCAAGGCATCTGCCACTTCCCGAAAGCCGGACTGGATGGCTTGCTCATACTGGGCCAAGGCGATATCCCGGTTGGCGGTGGCAACATCCAGCCCGCCCCGCAGGCGCCCGGCCTGGAAGATGGGAATGTTGACCTGGGGAATAAAGCTCCACAGGCGGTTGCCGGTGTTGAACAGCCCCGACAGCTCATCGCTGGCAAAGCCCACATTGCCGGTCAGCGTAATAGAGGGGAAGAACGCCGCCCGCGCCGCGCCGATATTCGCGTTTGCGGAGCGCAACAGATATTCCGCCCGCTGGATATCCGGACGGCGCAACAGCACATCGGATGGCAACCCGGCGGGCAACGGCGCCAGACCGGTCACCTGACCAATCAGCCCGTCCGGCAGCTGCTGCTCCGCTACGGGAGCGCCCACTAGCAGATTCAGGGCATTGATGCTCTGGGCCACATTCCCTTCATAACGAGCCACTTCTGCCCGAGCGGAGGCCACTTCGGCCTCGGATTGCGCCAACGCCAGGGCAGACAATGCCCCCAGGTCATAACGGCGCTTGCTCAGCTGATAGGACTCTTCATAGGTTTTGAGGGTTTCCTGGGCCACCTTCAGGCGTTCCTGATCCGCCGCCAAGGTCAGATAAGCATTGGCGACCTCGGCAATCAGCGTGAGTTGGGCACTGCGCCGAGCCTCTTCCTGGGCAAAGTACTGCTGGAGCGCCGCCTCACTCAGGTTCCGCACCCGGCCGAACAAATCCAGCTCAAACCTGGCCACGCCGAGCTCGACACTGTAGAGCTCACTGGGGTTCACATTGTTATCCCCACCGCTACGCTGCACGGTGCCGGTCACGCCAACGGACGGCAGCCGGTCTGCCCGCTGGATCCGGTATTGGGCCCGTACCCGTTCCACGTTGAGTACTGCCACCCGCAAATCCCGGTTATTTTCCAGGGCCTGGGTAATCAGCTCTTGCAGAGACTCGTCTGCAAAAAAGTCGCGCCAGCCAATATCCGCGACCGCTTGCGCTTCTTCTGGTGACTCAACAGAGGTGGCCGCGGCGTTTTCCTCGGTGGTCGGCGGGATCGGCCACTCGGCCCGGATGCCGGGCTCCGCCTGCGGCAGAGTCGGCTCCAGTGAGGCACATCCCGTCGCCACCAGGCTGACGGCCAACGCCAGCACACTCAGGCGGGAACTTCCGGCCTTGCCGGCAACAGGCTTAGACAGGGTTTTGGCGTTCATCATGGGGCAACTACTCCTCTACCCGATTCCGCGACGTCATCCGCCTCAACTTCGTCGGCAGTCGTTGGCTCTGGGTTCTGCGCAGGCTTCTTACGCACGAATAGCCGCTGGACCACCACGAAGAACAGTGGGATAAAGAAGATCCCCAAGAAGGTTCCTACCAGCATTCCACCCAAAACGCCGGTACCGATGGCGCGCTGGGCTCCGGAGCCGGCACCGCTGGCCACGGCAAGGGGCAATACGCCCAAGCCAAAGGCCAGGGAGGTCATCAGGATCGGACGCAGACGGTCGCGCACCGCACTTAAGGTGGCCTCGATCAGCTCCATTCCCCTTTCCAGGTTTTCCTTCGCAAACTCCACAATCAAGATGGCGTTCTTACTGGTCAAGCCAACGGTGGTCAGCATCGCTACCTGGAAGTAGATATCCCGCTGCATCCCCATCAGCGCCGCGGCACTCACGGTTCCCAAAATTCCCAAAGGAGCCACCAGCATCACCGAGGTGGGCACCGCCCAGCTCTCATACAGGGCCGCCAAGCAGAGGAACACGATCAGCAGCGACAGGGCATACAGCATCGGCGTTTGGGAGCCGGAGTCCCGCTCCTGGTAAGACAGGGCCGTCCATTCCATGCCGATCCCCAAGGGCAACTGGGCCACTAGGCGTTCCACCTCCGCCATGGCTTCACCGGAGCTGACGCCCGGGGCGCTTTCACCGTTGATTTCCATGGCCGGAACACCGTTATAGCGTTCCAGACGGGGTGAGCCGTATTCCCAGTAGGTGGAGGCAAAGGCAGAAAACGGCACCATCTCACCGGCCTGGTTGCGGACGGACCAGAGGTTGAAGTCTTCCGGTACCATCCGGAATGGAGCATCCGCCTGGATGTAGACCCGCTTAACCCGGCCACGGTCGATGAAGTCATCGATATACTGCCCCCCCCAGGCCGCTGCCAGGGTGGAGTTGATATCCGCAACGGCCAAGCCCAGTGCGGTCGCCTTCTCCATATCAATATGCACACGGAGCTGGGGCGTATCGTCCTGTCCATTGGGGCGCACGTTACTCAGCAGCGGACTTTCCGCAGCCATTGCCAGGAACTGGTTACGGGCCTGGGTCAGGGCTTCGTGTCCCAGGTTGGCGTTATCCTTCAGGTAGAAGGCAAAGCCGGATGCCGTGCCCAGTTCAGGCATTGCCGGCGGGGCAAAGGCAAAGATAAAGGCATCCTTGACCTGGCTCAGGGCGGCCATGGCACGCCCGGCCACAGCGGCGGCACTCATCTCCGGCGATTCGCGCTCATCCCAATCCTTCAGCTTGATAAAGGCCATACCGTTGTTCTGCCCACTACCGCCAAAACTGAAGCCTTGCACGCTGAAGACGGACTCAACGGTATCCTGCTCGTTTTGCAGGAAATGCTCCTCCAGCTTCATGATGGATTCCATGGTACGCTCCTGGGTGGCCCCAACCGGCGCCTTGACCATGGAGAAGAGAACCCCTTGGTCTTCTTCCGGCAGGAAGGAGCTGGGTACGCGCATGAACATCATAACCATTGCGATGCACAGCACGCCGAAGATTGCCATAAAGCGAACACTGCGACGCACAATGCCCTTCACGGCTCCCTGGTAGGCCCGGCTACCACGGTCGAAGGTACGGTTAAACCAGCCGAAGAAGCCTTTGGTGCCGTGCTCTTCACCCTTTTTCAGGGGCTTGAGGATGGTGGCACACAGGGCGGGCGTCAGCACGATCGCCACCAACACCGACAGGGCCATGGCCGACACAATAGTGACCGAGAACTGGCGGTAGATGATTCCGGTGGAACCGGTCATAAACGCCATGGGGACAAACACCGCGGAGAGCACCAGGCCGATCCCCACCAGGGCACCGGTAATCTGGTCCATGGATTTGCGGGTGGCCTCCAGGGGTGAAAGCCCCTCTTCCCTCATGATCCGCTCCACGTTCTCCACAACTACGATAGCATCGTCCACCAGCAGACCAATGGCGAGCACCATGGCGAACATGGTCAGCATGTTCACGGAGAAGCCCAGAGCCGCCAGCACACCGAAGGTTCCCAACAGGACCACAGGTACGGCCAGAGTCGGGATCAAGGTGGCGCGGAAGTTCTGCAGGAACAGGTACATCACCAGGAATACCAGGATGATGGCTTCAATCAGGGTCTGGATCACCCCTTCGATGGAGACCTTAACAAAAGGCGTGGTATCAAACGGAATCACAACGTCCAACCCTTCCGGGAAGAAGGGTTTTAGCTCTTCCAGCTTCGCCTCGACCCCCTTGGCGGTATCCAGGGCATTGGCTCCGGTGGCCAGCGAAATTGCCATCCCGGTGGCCGGCTGCCCGTTATAGCGGGTAATGTAATCGTAAGTCTGGGCACCCAGTTCAACCCGGGCAATATCCCCCAGCTTCAGGGCGGAACCGTCGGCATTGCTACGGATTACAATCTCCCGGAACTGTTCCGGCGTTTCCAGACGGCCCTGGGCACTGATGGTGGCGTTCAACTGCTGGCCGTCAATGGCGGGCGTACCACCCAATTGTCCCACGGCCACCTGTTGGTTTTGGGACTGGACCGCGGCGATCACATCATCAGTGGTCAGTTTGTAGACATCGAG
>JAJUGC010000146.1 GCA_029268325.1 Gammaproteobacteria bacterium
AAGGTAGCCAGACTGATCCAGAGGGCCATCAGCAAGCCCAGGAATACCTGGAAGCGGAACTCACCGAACAAGAAGGGCAAGGCCAGCGCCAATACGAGACTCAAGGCAGCCGCCAGCCAGAGCTCCCGCAGCAACACCTTCGGATCCGTGGACTTCCAGCGGGTAAAGATACCAATACCGAGCAATCCGGACAGAATCGCCGTCAAAGGAACGAAAATCTTATTGAAGTAGGGAGGCCCAACGGACAGCTTGCCCAAGTCCAGGGCATCCATCGCCAACGGATAGAGGGTGCCCAACAGAACCGTTACAGTGGCAACCAGCAACAGAATATTGTTGAACAGCAGGAACACTTCCCGTGACCAGAACTTGTAGCTCACCCGGCCACTCACGGTCGGCGCCCGGAAGGCATAGAGCAGCAAGGAAGCCCCTACGGTAATGCCCAAAAGCCCCAGGACAAAGCGCCCACGGGTCGGGTCAGAGGCAAAGGCGTGCACGGAGGTCAGTACACCGGAACGCACCAGGAAGGTTCCTAACAAGCTCAGGGAGAAGACGAAGATCGCCAGCAAGACGGTCCAGGACTTGAAGATGCCCCGCTTCTCCGTCACTGCCAGAGAGTGCATCAGGGCGGTTCCCGCCAACCAGGGCATAAAGGACGCATTTTCGACCGGATCCCAGAACCACCAGCCGCCCCAGCCCAGCTCATAGTAGGCCCACCAGCTTCCCAGGGCGATCCCCATTGTCAGGAAGCACCAGGCCACCGTGGTCCAGGGCCGTGACCAGCGGGCCCAGGCCGCATCCAGCCGTCCCCCCATCAAAGCAGCAATGGCAAAGGCAAAGGCCACGGAAAAACCCACATATCCCATGTACAGCATGGGCGGGTGCAGGATCAGCCCCACGTCCTGAAGCAGCGGGTTCAGATCCGCGCCGTCCATGGGCGAATGGGGCAAGTAGCGGTCAAAGGGGTTGGAGGTCATCAGCACAAAGATCATGAAGCCGACGGAAATCATCCCCATGACCGACAGCACCCGGGCCACCATATCCAGCGGCAACTGGCGGCTGAACATGCCGACCGCGAAGGTCCAGGCCGTCAGGATGAGTACCCACAGCAACAGGGAGCCCTCATGCCCACCCCATACGGCGCTGATCCGGTAGTAGATCGGCAACAGGCTGTTGGAGTGGTTCGCCACATAGGCCACGGAGAAATCATTGGCAATAAACGCCCAGGTCAGACACAAAAAGCTTAACAGGGTCAGGGCAAACTGGCCGGCAGCAAGGGGACGAGAATAGCCCATCCAACCGGCATCCCGGATATAGCTTCCCACTAAAGGTACGATCGCCAGAATGATCGCAAGGCAAAGAGCCAGAATCAGCGCCAGATGGCCAAGTTCTGGGATCATGAAAAACTCCTCCGGACGCTATACAAAAGATCTACCATTGGACTGTCGTACCGTCTTATGGTTCCTGGGTTACAACAGCGCTATCAGCGGCCGTCGGCTTGAAATGGGCTTTACCGGCAGCTTCTGCCTTCTGCAAGGCTTCTGCGACTTCCGGTGGCATGTAGTTTTCATCGTGTTTGGCGAGCACCTCTTCGGCGATCAGCACGCCTTGCTCGTTGATCCGGCCCAGTGCCACAATGCCCTGCCCTTCCCGGAACAAGTCAGGCAGGATACCGGTGTAGCTGATGGGAATGCTGGCCTGATAGTCGGTAATCTCGAACAGGACTTCCAGGGTTTGCTGGTCCCGCTTCACGCTTCCGTCCACCACCATGCCACCGGCGCGGATCCGCTGTCCCTGGGGGGCCTCCCCTGCCGCAATCTGGCTGGGGTTATAGAACAGGTTGATATTCTCGCTCAGGGCAAAGAGCGCCAGACTCACCGCGATGGATACGCCCGCGACAATAAATAAGACAATAAAGAGCCGCTGTTTGCGATGCGCTTTCATAGACCTGCCTCCTCACGGCGTAGACGTTGGGCCTGTTCCCGTAGCAACTGGCGCTGGCGCATCCGTGGCAGCACAAAACTCAATACGAGGGCCAGCAGGGTCACCCCGTAACACAGCCACACATATAACCCGTGCCCTCCCATGGCGATAAATTCCGCAACACTATTGAAGCTCATAGGTGCTCGCATGGACTCGATCACCTGGCCCAGCATGTAGGCGATAAATTCCACAACACTATTGAAGCTCATAGGTGCTCCCCCTATCGACTCGAAACCTTTTGTACCAACTCGCGCACCCACTTGGTCCTGCGCTCACGATCCAGAATCTCATTACGAGTGCGCATAAAGAGAACCGCCGCGAAAAAACAATAAAAGCCGAGCACCATCACCAACAGGGGCAACCACATTTCAGATGGCATGGCGGGCTTTTCAGTCAATTTGAAACTGGGCGGCTGATGCAGGGTATTCCACCACTCCACGGAGTATTTGATGATGGGGATATTAACGACGCCAACCAGGATCAGAACCGCAGTGGCACGGGCTGAAGCAACTTTGTCCTGGATCGCATGCTGAAGGGCTATCACACCGAAATAGAGAAACAGAAGAATCAGCATCGCGGTCAGGCGCGCATCCCAGACCCACCAGGTTCCCCAGGTGGGCTTACCCCAAACGGCTCCGGTAAACAGGGCCAGGAAGGTAAAGGCGGCACCCAGAGGGGCTGCTGCGACAATCACCAGGTCACAGAGTTTCATTTTCCAGACCAGGCTGATGACCGCGGCGACCGCCATCATCAGATAGCAGGACTGGGCCAGAAAGGCCGTCGGCACATGGATATACATGATGCGAAAGCTATTGCCCTGCTGATAGTCTGCCGGGGCAAACACCAGGCCCCAGACAGTGCCTATAGCAATCAGTAGCAAGGCACTCCAGGCCAACCAGGGAAGACAGCGTCCCGCGATGTCATAGAACCATTTGGGCGAGCCAAGACGATAAAACCAGACCTTCATTGGGCCCTCTTGATCAAGAGTTTGTCATACTGATACGCAAGGCAGCTGCAGCGGCTAACGGAGCCAGCACCAGCGCCAACATAAAAAATGCCCCTAACAGAGCCAGATAGCCCGCCACCGACAGACCGCTGGCGGCAGCATTGACTGTACCGGCCCCGAAAATCAGTACCGGAATATATAACGGCAACACCAACAACGAAATCAGTACTCCCCCCACCCGCAGCCCAACGGTGAGCGCGGCGCCGATAGCGCCAACCAGGCTCAGTACCGGCGTTCCCAGCAGCAGGGTAAGGCCCAGCAGCACAATCTGGTCTGACGACAGGTACATCATCAGCCCCAGGATCGGGCTCAGCAGGATCAGGGGCAGCCCGGTCACCAACCAGTGCACCAGAATTTTCGCGAGCACAATGGCATATAAGGGGGATGGACTCAAGACAAGCTGTTCCAGGGAGCCGTCTTCGAAATCCGATCGGAATAGACCATCCAATGACAATAAAGTTGCCAACAAGGCAGCAACCCAGACAATTCCGGCGCCGGCTTCCGCCAAAAAACTCTTCTCCGGCGAGACTCCCAAGGGGAACAGACTGACCGCGATTACGAAAAACACCAGGGGATTGGCCAGATCCTGCCGACGGCGAAACGCCAGCAGCATATCCCGGCGCAGAATGGCCATGAAGACACTGGAAATGCTCTGGGGCATGCTCATAGCAGGTCTTCTTCCTCCAGCACTTCGGGAGCTTCCTGCGCCTTGCCCAACCGGATCTTGCGCAATGCACCAGGCAGGTTCAAGGCATGGTGGGTAGTCATAATGACCGCCCCACCCCGCTGGGCCTTATTGGCCAGCAAGGCTTCCAACTGTTCCACACCACTGCGATCAATCGCCGTAAAGGCTTCATCCAGCACCCACAAGGGGGCCTGGGACAGATAGAGCCGCGCCAGGGCCACCCGCCGTTGCTGACCAGCAGACAGGCTCCCACAGGGCACATATTCATAGCCGGCCAACCGGACCCGGGCCAGTGCAGCCATGAGCTTGTCGTCCGTCGCCGGCTCATGCAAAGCACTCCAGGCCCGCAAGTTCTCCAGGGGGCTCAACACTGCCTTAACGCCGGGCTTGTGGCCGATATACAGGAGACTGGCCAGAAACTCCGAGCGCACTTCGCTCATGGGCTGGCCTTTCCAATACAGCTCACCTTCCCAGTTCTGCAGCAAACCGCCCAGAATCTTCAACAAGGTGGTTTTTCCCGCCCCATTGGGGCCTTCAATCTGGATGACCTCGCCGGAGCCCACCTCGAACGACAAATCCTGAAACAGGATGCGATCATCCCGCTCACAAGTCAGACGCTCCACCCGCAATAATGCCATGGCTAAGCCCCCTTTCCTTGACTTGGATAAAGCGTGCCGCAGGCCATCTTATGCCGACTTAGAAGGGATGAGCCATAAATGTTGCGGGTGAGGACCATGGTATTAACATAAGTTATCAAATCAGCCTGCATTATAGCTCGACCCCAATGCAAAACTCTAACTTCGCGACGCCTTCCGCACCCTTGGGTTGATCTACAGCAAAAAAAGATTGCCAGGGTCTCACCTCTTTATGAGCACACCCGGGTCCACTTTGTCCTACAATGGGTGTTCAGGAGCCCGTCACCACCCATAACTCTCAGACTGACCCGGATAAACTCATGAGCATTACCCAGCCTGGCAGTACGCCTTCCCCCCATACGGCTAACTGGCAGACGCTGCTATCCCGCCCTCAACTGGCCCAGGAAGTATCGAACTGGAAAGTAGGCGACACCCAGTCAGCCCGGGTGCAGGCAGTATTGCCGGATAATCAGAACAATGGGCCTGCGGGGACAACCCGGGTCTTGTTGAATATAGGCGGGCGTCTGGTAACGGCCAATCTTCCCCTGGTGGTCAAGGTCGGGGATCAACTGGAAATGACCTTGCGCACCAACCAGGAGCTTCTCCTGCGATTGGCCAATGGCCAGAGCTCCATCCTAAGCCTGAAACCCCTGGCTTCGGCGTCAGCCTCTGCGCCTTCCCTCTCTAGCCTGTTGCAGGCAGCCAGATCTGGACAGACCTCACGCACCTCCCCTTTGGATGCAGGCCTGGGACGGGTTTTGCCCTTCCAGGGCCGGCTGCTGGAAACCCTCGGAACCCTGTTGCAGCTGCCCGCCTCCCGCCTGAATCCGGATCTTGCCTCCGTGCTGGCCCTACTGCGTGGCATGATCCCGTCCGGCCAGAATCTGGCCACGCCAGAAACCCTCAAACAAGCCATGCAGCAAAGCGGGGCTTTTGCAGAAAAACAACTACTGGAGGACCCTCAACTGGCTGCACGCCTGTTCGACCGCGCTCATGCAGCAGCCTCAGATAGCCGTCTTCCTCGGGACTTCAAGCTCCTGCTGCTGCGCCTATTCGTACTGCTGGGACAAAACAGCAACGCGACTCCTACTCCCGCACCCCGGCCGCTGGCTCCTCTCTGGCAACCGGCGGGCAATCCGGTCGCACAGCCGTTACAGTTTCCCCACCCAGAGTTTCTCAGGCATCAGGGGCGTGGGCAGACAGCCGCTCAGGAGCTGAGCAGAACGGGCCTGTTGAAGCTGATCGCCCAGGGACTGTCCCGTATCCAGGCCACACAACTCAATAGTGTGCTGTCCACCCAAACCAGTGCCGAACCCGTGCCGGCCAATACCTGGCTGTTTGAACTTCCCGCCTGGTCCGGTCAGCAACTGGCTCTGTTCCAGGTCCGGCTGGAGGAATATCGTCAGTCTCAATCCAACAGCAAAGACGAGGAACGCAGTGCAGAAAGCGTTTGGCGCATCACCCTCTCCTTCAACCTGGAACCCTTAGGGCCCTTATATAGCCTGGTCCGTATCCAGAAGGGCAAGGTATCTTCCAGTTTTTGGACGGAGCGAGAGGACACCCTGAACCTGCTGGAGCGTGAACTGCCTCAATTGCACCGGGCCCTGTCCAAACTGGGGCTGGAGGTGGAAAGCCTGGAGGCCATGCGGGGTACTCCGAGCTTTACCCAAACCCGGCTGGAAACCCAACTTGTCGATATCAGGACTTGAGCCGCCATGAAAAAACAGCCCCCTAAAGCCGTTGCCCTCAAGTACGACGGCAAGAATGCTCCCAAG
>JAJUGC010000147.1 GCA_029268325.1 Gammaproteobacteria bacterium
ACGCCTTCAAAATGAACTGTGCCCATCGTGGGGCTATTCTCATCCGCCCCGGCCGGGCGCATGTCCCGAAAAGTCACCCGCTCCATATAGACCGGTAGCAGGAGGGAAAGTCCTTCTTCATTGGGCGGGGGCACGGGTTCCCGGTCTCCATACTGGATATTGACCCGTTCCAGGGTGTAATCCAGGGCCTCGTTGGTCCGAGTGGCCAGGTTGGCTATGGCGAAGAGCACATCAATCTGGTCCTGCTCCAAAAACTGCTGGCTTTCGGCCCGGTTGATGGCTTCGTTGATCAAGTCGATGGCCTGGTATTCCGGCTCAATGACGCCACCGGTGATTTGGGCCATCTCCTGGGGAGACAGGGACTCTACAGCGAAGGTATGACCGCTAACCGCAAGTAATAACAGCAGAGCCAAAGGTTTCATGGCGTGCTCCTGGTTGCAGGGCACAGCTGACGCCCGGGTCAAGTGGTCGGGCTGGCAGTGGTTTGCCGGGCCCTGTTCAATGACAGCCAAACAAAAAAGAGAACTTTGTCACACTTATTATTGAGATATTTGTGCCAGATTTCTAAGCTATCCCACTCGTCAGAACCGACACCGGAAAATGGGCCAGCCGGTGAGCAAAAAAGGCCTCAAAGAGCCATTGCCATTCCCTAAAGCTGAACTAATCTTTTCATGATGATCTATTGCCTTTAGGGTGCCCCGTAGAGGAAAGAACTGGCGAAAGGAGCCGCCCCCCTGGTGCTCTCCCCCCGCTTTATTCCCCGTCGTCGTCCCCTATGCTGCGCCGTGACCAGCGGGCTTCAGGCCCGTTCAACGGAAGATCTGGTTGTAACATCTTGAAGGAGTATCTGAATGAATATGTGTACGGGAACGCCAGCTCTGCAGTTGGACTCCCTCGTCTATAAGAAAGAGAAGGCGCTTTTCTTCCTGAGCGCGCTAATTTCAGCTCTGTTTTGGCTGGTTTTGGTGGTAGGTACGTTAGGACTGGCGCTGATTTGGCTGTTGTTTTTGTTTATAGGTTATCTGTTTGTCCAGTCCGCACTGATTGCCTGGATCAAAGGGAACGGTGTGAGGCTGAGCGAAGAACAGTTCCCGGATCTGTACCAGCGTTACGTGCAGTGCTGCCAAAAGCTGGGACTGCAGGAACAGCCCGAAGCCTACTTGATGAACAGTGATGGCATCCTGAACGCCTTCGCTACCCGGTTTTTGGGGCGCGACTTCGTGGTGCTCTTCTCCAGTATTGTTGACGCCATGGAAGACAATCCGGATGCCATCAACTTCTACATCGGCCATGAGCTGTGCCATATCCAGCGGCGGCACCTGACCCGCGGTCCCTTCCTCTGGCCGGCCAGCGTTCTGCCGCTGCTGGGAGCCGCTTACTCCCGGGCGCGGGAATACACCTGTGACCAATATGGCCGTGCCTGCTGTGACGACCCGCAATCCGCCCTGCAGGGGCTGACCGTATTGGCGGCGGGCGAGAAGCGTTGGGCAACCCTTAATATTCCCGCTTACTTGGCCCAGACCCAGGCAACCAGTGGTTTCTGGATGTCCTTCCATGAGCTGGTGGCGGACTATCCCTGGCTGGTGAAGCGCGCGGCGCGCATTGCCGATCCCAACGCCAAGGCACCTTCCCGCAATCTTCTGGCTTGGCTGTTCGCACTATTCGTGCCCCGGATTGGAGCCGGCTCCGGTGTCGCGGGTATGCTTGTGATGGTGGCCATTATCGGTGTGCTGGCGGCTGTCGCCCTGCCTGCCTATAAGGAGTACGTCACCAGAGCCCAGATTGCTGAAGCTTATCAATACGCTGACCTGGCAGCTGAGGCCGTGGCGGAATACTACTATGAGTATGACGATGTGCCGATGGATCTGGAGTCCACCAGCTTCAGCGCCTTGGTGCCGGATTTCATCCACAGCATTGAGGTGAATCCCGGCAATGCTGTCGTACTGGTGACCATGGCATCCGGCTCCATTGCCAACCAGTCTTTTGCCCTGATTCCTTACCTGGACGATGACGGCGTGATCCAGTGGGAATGCGCCAGCGATGACATCAATCCCAAGCTGCTGCCGGCCCAGTGCCAATAGCCTGCCAACTGACAGCCAGGGGCTTGCCCTGGCTCCCGACTCACGGAGAAAACAATGAAAATCCTTTCCGCGTTTGCGTTTCTGATGGTGCTGTCTGTATTTGCTCAAGCAGAAAGCCTGACGGCGGGTGCCTTGCAAGGCAGCTGGAAAATCGTCACGTTCAATGGGGCGCCCTATGACGACCAGGATTTCTGGGAGTTTGAAGGAAGCAAGTTCTACCAAAAATCATCCGGGCGGCGTCTAAGCCCTGATCAGTTTTCGGTAGTGGGCAGTGTCATTGATCTGGGCTATGCCAAAATCAAGGTGCTCGAGTTTAATGGCCAGACCATGACGGCTGATATGGCCGGCTTCAAGTATCAGCTAGAAAAGCAGTAGCCCTTGGGCTCCTAGGGATGAGGGCAGCGATGTCCTCATCCCGCAACCTTTCTCAATAGCCTTTCCACTGAAAGCCGTCCATAGCTTCTGTTCGTCCTGGTTCTAGCGTCTCGACTGTGGCTTCGACGTCGGGTGATAGAGTTTTGATTGTTTTATAGACAGGGCTAACTTCAGGTTGTTTAGTGTCCTATGGATTTTGTGTTAGTATCTCCGCTGGTCGATTGGGGGATAATGGAGAAAGTCTCACTTTTTAATTGAAAACCAATGGATTGATCCATCAAACAGGGTCACTTTCTAAATCTTTGTCAGCCTTGATTCTTTAGGCTTCTATGAAATGGCGATAGGCATCCTATCGGCCGCTCAAACCTCTCCCTCATTGAACCAACAGTATCATTTTCACACCAATCACTGGTGTTTTATCGCTTGTGTCGGACTTCAGGCTGGCTGCCAGCATGTGCTGTTGTGCGTGGTCCGGCAAAACAAATTGGATAAGAAGTACACGAAAGATGCTAAACCCTAGTATTAATGTCCATGACATCAGTCAGACGCCTTTCGCTCACCAGCGTTTCAAGGTGTATACGGCCCGCCAGTTCGACCAGATTCCGCAATTGCAGAAGCTGCCGGAAGAACAGCGCTTTGACATGCGTGTGGTTGCCAGCGTATTGCCGTTTCGGGTCAACCAGTATGTGATCGACCAATTGATTGACTGGTCTGCGGTGCCCGATGACCCGATTTTCCAGTTGACGTTCCCCCAGCGGGGCATGCTGGCGCCGGAGCATTTTGACCGGGTAGCCCAGGCCATGCGTGATGGTGTGGAACAGGAGCAGCTGAACCAGATCATTGCTGAAGTACGTGCTGCGCTTAACCCCCATCCCGCGGGACAAATGGAAGACAACGTGCCTCATTTGAACGGGGAGCCCATCCCGGGCCTGCAGCACAAATATCGTGAAACGGTCCTGTATTTCCCCAGCTCTGGCCAGGTCTGCCATAGCTATTGCACCTTCTGCTTCCGGTGGGCGCAGTTTGTGGGCGACAAGGACCTGAAAATTGCGGCCAAGGAAACCAGCCAGCTACTCGACTACCTCCGTGCCCACCCGGAGGTCACTGATGTGCTGGTTACCGGCGGTGACCCTCTGGTCATGAAAACCCGTAACCTGCGTGCTTGCCTGGAGCCCTTGCTGAGCCCGGAGTTCGAGCATGTGCGGACTATCCGCATTGGCACCAAGGCCCTCACGTTCTGGCCCCAGCGGTTCGTCACCGACGAGGACGCCGATGACCTGATTGCCTTGTTCGTGGACATCCAGGCCGCCGGCAAGCACCTGGCGATCTTGAGCCACTATAACCACTGGCGGGAGTTGGAACCGGCCATCGCCCGGGAAGCGATCAAGCGGATCCGCGCCACCGGCGCCCAGATCCGGGCCCAAGGCCCGCTGCTGGCCCATATCAACGATGACCCCGCCGTCTGGGCGCGCCTGTGGCAGACCCAAGTCGAGCTGGGCATTATTCCCTATTACATGTTCGTCGAGCGCGACACCGGCGCCCGCCATTACTTCGAAGTTCCCTTGGTAAGGGCCTGGGAGATTTACCGCGAGGCCATGCAACAGGTTTCCGGAATTGCCCGTACCGCCCGCGGCCCCTCCATGAGCTCCCACCCCGGCAAGGTGGAAATTCAGGGTGTGACCGAAATCAACGGCGAAAAAGTGCTGGCCTTGCGTATGATCCAGGGCCGCAACCCGGACTGGGTACAGCGCCCGTTCTTCGCCCAATATGATGAAAAGGCCACCTGGCTGAACCATCTGAAGCCCGCCTTTGGAGAAGAGAAGTTTTTCTTTGAAGAGTAGGGTGAAGAAGTAAATTAGTTAGTGTTGTTAAAAGGGGCAGGGTGGATTCACTCTGCCCCTTTTTTTATGGGTACCTGGTATGTGGGTGAGCCAAAATCAGATTTAATCCCCTTCCTTTAAACCCAATACATGCTTCACTTAGTAAATGAATCTACAAACAGGGCGATAAATGTCATCAGCCCGTCTAGCTACCCGTTAGGCCCAGGAGAAACCATGGATCTGCCAGCCGGAATCGAGCAGGAAATACTCGAATACCTGCACTTGGAGTATGGCGAGGATGCGAATGACCCCTCGAGTTTGAAGCTCGAAGACATTCAATATGATGGGCTATTCGATGTTGCTGGAACCCCCACGCACTACTTCAAATATGGAGAGCGGAAATGGGCAACGATTGAGCCTTTTGGTGATTCCTATGTCATTGGCATGACCACTAGAACTCCCGCCCCCATCACCAAGAAAGATCTGTACAAGTCATTGCGTATCAGCTTTCCGGATGGCACTCCGTCCTTCTACATTGATCTCGAATCCCGGGGTAATGGCTGCTTCGGATTTTCTGGTTATAGAGAGGTCACCTTGCCCAGTAACACCACCATTCGGGTTCTGGTCGAAGTGGTGTCGCACTTTTCCCCCACTGCGGTAACGATCGCGATAGAAGAAGGTGAGAGTGATGTCTACGTCCGGGGCTCAGTGGGGCTCACGCTGAGCTATAAAACGAGCAGTTGCGAAACCATATTTTTAGCGGTCGGTACGGGGCCTTGGGAGTAAGTGTCTTGTAAAAGGGGCTGGCTGGCTGGTTGATTGCTGCATCACCTGCTTTGATGATCGCTGCGGTCGGCCTCGCTGAGACTGACCAAACCAAGCCCAATCTGTATTGGGTGATAACAAGAACGAGACGCTAATGGCGGAGAAGCCCGCAATTTCAAGGCTGGATAAGGTCACCTTCACCGATTGGCTGCTCGCATTGATCGGGCTGCTTTTCATCTTGGGTGGCCTGGTCATCATCCAAAAGGACTTTAAAGCGGGTATCACAACGCTTGCTTTCTTCGGTGTCTGCTTTGCGGTTTCCGTGCATACCATCCTCCGCAAGCTTCGATTACAGCGCCAATCGCCTCTCACTGTGGCGGTGGTTGGAGGTGTGCCTATTTGGCCCTCGCGGTTACGGGCGGGCATGCTCGGTTTGGGCTTATTGGGGCTTGGCAGCATTCTGGCACTGTTTCGACCTGGGGATAGCCTAATCTTCTTGGGCTGCGCTTTGCTCATGGTGGCCGTCGGGAGCGTGATAGTGGTCGGCTTGGTAACGGGCTTTTTGCCCAAGTCCTACCTCCAGTTCGACCCACCGGGAATCACCTTTGGGGTGGTAAGGTCACCATTCCCTGGTCGGCCATTACCGAGGTGGCCCGTGGTGAAATCCACGGCAATCAGGCGGTGTTCATTGGCGTCGTCAACGAGGCGGTCACTGCGGAACCCCCTTCTTATCTCGCGAAAGTTCAGAAGAAGATGGCTTCATCCAGAGCCTGGACCGGCGCAGACTTCGTGATTATGAACTCCCTTTATGGCATTGATGCGCCCATTCTTGTGGCGGCCATGGAAAGGTATATCACCTCGCCGGAGGCCAGGACGGAGCTTCGACCTGCGCCGGCCTTGATGCAGAGAGTGCGCTAAAAGTCACCTTTTATATTCCCGCCATGGCCGATTCTCTCGCGGAACACAGTGAGTTCA
>JAJUGC010000148.1 GCA_029268325.1 Gammaproteobacteria bacterium
CCGGCCACCGGGATGCGCCGCCGGTGTATCGCAGCCTGTATGACGGACCGATCACGAAGGACTTTTGCGGCCTGGATACCTCTGAACTGGCTCAGCGTATTACAGACTACCTGGGCCAACTGAAAGACACCAAAGTACCGCCTAACGATATCCTGCCGATGCCAGTCCGCCTGGCAGACCGGCTGGTGAGCCACTTGGGTCAATCCTTTGGCATCTTGACCAAGCGCAACTTCAAGCGACTCGCCGCCAATGGCCAGCTTTTCGTCTGCGTCGGCCTGAGCGCGACACACTACTTCTGCGGCAACGGTGTGGACTTCGAA
This sequence comes from Gammaproteobacteria bacterium, assembly GCA_029268325.1. GTDB lineage: Bacteria > Pseudomonadota > Gammaproteobacteria > Pseudomonadales > Oleiphilaceae > JAEZAA01. The sequence continues at coordinate 321 of JAJUGC010000148.1, forward strand.
CTCCAGCTGGTTGGCAACGGCAACCGTGTGGATGACTCCCATGAAAACCTCTTTATCCGCCGCATGAAGCAGAAAGACGTCTGGTCCAGCAGTGTGGATGCGGGTATTGACCGGAGTACCTACGAACGCGCCGACCTGTCACCTATCGCCTATACAGGGATCAGCGATAAAACCGACAAGCCCGCGAGCGAAAGGAAAGTTGTTTACCAGCAACACCAAGTTCCCCTGGTCAACATCAGCCCTGGTGGTTACTGCCTGCAGTGGCAGGGTGAAATTCCCATCAATGTCCAGGCCGGAGAAATTCTTGGAATCCGTGAAAGCGAAGAGCAACCCTGGAGCATTGCCACGATCCGCTGGATCCGTCAGGTCAAGCAACAGGGCACCCAGATCGGCATTGAGCTGCTGGCTCCCAGCGCCACTCCCTGCGGAGTGCAATTGATTCAACGGGTCGGCGAAAACAGCGATTACCTGCGCGGACTCCTGCTGCCACCTCTGCCCGCCATCGGCCAGCCGATGACCCTGATCACGCCGCGCCTCCCCTTCCAGGAAGGACACCGGGTGATCATCAACCAGCACGGCAAGGAAACGAAAGCCCAACTGAGTCACCGCTCTTCTGCCACTGCCAGCTACAGCCGCTTTGTGTTCAAGGACCTGGAAGTGGAGCCCCAGCCTGCTTCCAAGTCCCAAGGCAATGAGTTCGACTCCATTTGGTCTATCCTATAGACGAGGAGCCGGCTTAAGCGCCTGCTGCTAAGTTTCCGGTATTTCATCCGCCCGCAGTTCCTCGATTTAACGGGCCAGACTGAATGGAGTACCGGAAACTTCTGTGGAAACCTCTGTATAGGGGCTTAAAACCACCTCAGTGTCGGAGCACCCCTTGTACGAAAGCCAAACTCATGTCATTGTTTCTCTATGGTGTTCCAACGATATAGTGTTTCCGAGGCTATAGTGTTTCAAGGATCGGGCCGGCCTGACAGCCCGCTCTGCAGATCTATCGAAAACGTCTCTGGGGCGTTCAAACCTTATCGAGCTGACTGAAGTATCATGACCTCCAAATCACAGACCGTACGCTTATTGATTCTCGACCCCTCCCAAAACGAGGCGGAAGCCTTGGTCAGCCTGCTCCGCAATGGCGGCAAGGCAACCCGGGGCCACCGGGTGACCGCCGAAGAGGCCTTGCTGGAATCGATTAACGAGCAGGTCTGGGATCTCTGCATCGCCCGCGAAGACTCCGGCGAGCTGGACTATAAAGACGCCCTGGCCCACATCCTGCGCCTGGATAAAGACATCCCCTTTATTCTGCTGACCGAAGGCTATAAGCCCGAGCTCCTGGTAGAAACCATGAAGCTGGGAGCTGCGGATGTGGTTCCCCACGCCGAGAAAAACCACATCCTCCTGGCCATTGACCGGGAACTGCGCAACCTTGAGGAGCGTCGCCGCCGGCGCTCCCTGGACCTTCACCTGCGAGAGGCCGAAAAGCGTTGCCAGCTGTTACTGGACAGTTCCATGGATGCCATCGCCTATGTCAGCGATGGTATGCATATCTATGCCAACCAGACCTACCTGGACATGTTCGGTTATGAGGATGTCGATGACCTGATGGGCATTCCCCTCATGGACACCGTAAGCGACGAAACCCAGGAGGACTTCAAGGCCTTTTTCAAAAACTTCCAGGAAGGCACGACCGAAGACAACGAAATGCGCTGCGCTGCCTTGCGCAGTGACGGCAGCACGATTGATGTGGTGTATACCATGCTGTCTGCAACCTATGACGGCGAGCGCTGCACCCAGATTATCGTACGTCCTGTGCAGGACGACTCCGAGCTCGAGGAAAAGCTCAAGCAGATCAGCAGCCAGGACTTGCTCACCGGGCTGTACAACCGACAATATTTTACCGAGCGCCTCCACGCCGCCACCGAAAAAGCCCTGGCCAACGAACTGCGGGGCGCCCTGCTGTATATCGCCCTGGACAACTTCGCCCGAATCAAGGCGGATGCGGGTATTGCCGGCGCGGACCTGGTGCTCAGCGACATCGCCAACCTCTTGCGCAAGCATTTCGAGGAAACAGATGTGCTGGCGCGCCTGGGTGATGACTCCTTTGCCGTCTTGCTGATCGGCAAGGATGATCGTCAGGCCCTGGAACAGGCGGAAAAATTGCGTGCCGCCGTCGAAAATCAATTGTTTGAAGTGTCCAACCGGACCATACAGGCCACTTGCAGTATCGGCATTGCCCTGGTCAACGACAGTTCACCCAAAGCCACCGAGCTTCTGGGGCGCGCCCACAAGGCCTCCACCCATGTCCATGAACTGGAAGGCCACGAGCAGGGCAATGGCGTGTACCTGTACAACCCACGGGATTTCGACATCAGCATGGCCGCCGATCAGGACATGCTGGCCATTCTGGAAGAAGCCCTGGATAACAACCAGTTCAAGCTCCTATTCCAGCCCATCATCAGTCTGCGTGGCGACAACGAAGAGCACTACGAAGCTCTGGTCCGCATGCTGGTTGACGACAAAGAAGTCAGCCCCAATGAATTCTTGCCGATCAACCAGAAGGCCCAGTTGGCCATCAAGTTCGACCGCTGGGTGATCCTGCAGAACATCAAATACCTGAGTGCCCATCGGGCCAAAGGACACAACACGCGCCTGTTCCTCAACATCACCTCCCACACCATTCAGGACAAGACCTTCCTGCCCTGGCTCAGCCTAGCCTTGAAGGCGGCACGACTGCCGGGTGATTCGCTGATCTTCCAGATTGAGGAGGATCACGCCATCATATTGCTGAAACAGGCCAAGGAGTTCAGCAAAGGCTTGGCGGAGCTCCATTGCCGCACGTCGCTGAGCCGTTTCGGCTGCGCTATCAGCCCCTTCAATACCCTGAAGCATATTGATGTGGATTACGTAAAGCTGGATGCCTCCTTCACCGAAGAGCTGCAAAAGGGCGAGGAAGCCCGGGAAAAGGTCAAGGAAATGATCCATTCCCTGCAATCGGCCGGCAAACTGGCGATCGTGCCCCATGTGGAAAGCGCCACGGTACTTTCCACCCTGTGGCAGGCCGGCGTGAACTATATCCAGGGCAATTACGTCCACCCCCCTGCCCCGGAAATGAACTACGAGTTCGGCGAGAGCGAGTAAGGCTCTTCCCGCCCTCTCAAGGTTTATGTTCAAACCCAATAAAAAAACCTCTCCCAAAAGGAGAGGTTTTTTTGTTAGCTGGAGCGCCTAAACGAATGGTGTCCAGCTCGGTTTAGGAAAACTCCATTTCGCTATCCCGGAATCCGATGAGATAGAGAATCCCATCCAGCCCCAAGGTGGAAATGGAATGCTCCGCCGACTTTTTCACCAGGGGCTTGGCTCGAAACGCAATCCCCAGTCCGGCAACACTGAGCATCGGCAAGTCGTTGGCACCATCGCCCACGGCAATGACCTGTTCCAGACGGATTTTCTCCCGGCTGGCGATTTCCTTGAGCAGCTCTGCCTTGCGAGCCCCATCCACAATTCGCCCCGTGACTTCGCCGGTGACCTTGCCGTCCTTGATCTCCAGTTCGTTGGCAAAGACGTAGTCGATATCTAGTCGCTCCTTCAGCATCTGGGCAAAGTAGGTAAAGCCGCCGGATAGAATAGCCGTTTTATAGCCAAGGATTTTGAGGGTGCGGATCAAGCGCTCTGCCCCTTCCGTCATCCGCAGCCGCTGGGCCACTTTTTCCAGGACTGATTCGTCGAGCCCTTTGAGCAATGCCACCCGGCGCCGGAAACTTTGGGAAAAATCCAGTTCGCCCCGCATGGCCGCCTCGGTAATCTCCGCCACCTGCTCGCCAACCCCGGCCTCCTTGGCCAACTCGTCGATCACTTCCGCCTCGATCAGGGTGGAGTCCATGTCAAAGACCACCAGGCGGCGGTTCCGGCGATAGGCCGTATCCTGCTGGAAGGCGATATCCACGTTGAGTTCGCCGGAGATGTGCAAAAAATCCGAACGCAGCTTTTCCAGGTCCGGCGGAGTACCCCGCACCGAAAACTCAATACAGGCCTGGGTACGTTCCGGGTCCATATTCAGCGGCATACGTCCCGACAAGCGGGTGATATTGTCAATATTCAAGCCATGCTGGGCCGTGATGGTGGACACCCGGGCAATCTGCTCGGCCGTGATGCTACGGGACAGCAGCGTGACCATATAGCGCTGCTTGCCCTTGCCGCTGACCCAGTCCTCATACTCCGCCTCTGTGACCGGCTTGAACTGCACCTGCAAGCCCAGCTCGTAGATCCGGAACAGCAGATCCTTCAACAAGGGGGAGGTGACCTCTTCTCGGGGAATCTGGACCAGAATGCCCCAGGTCAGGTAATCATGGATAACCGCCTGCCCGATATCGAGAATACGCAAGCCATAGTCGGCCATGATACCGGTAATGTTGGAGGTCAGGCCGGGCTTGTCATACCCGGAGACATTAATCAGTAGCAGATCACTCACTATTCGAACTTCCTTCAGCCGCAGGCTCTTGACGACCGGTGGATGCCTCCACCACCTCAATACGATCAACCCGTTGCAGCCCGCGCGGTAGCTTGTGCCCCCGCCGGCCCCGTTCTCCCAGGTAATGCTCCAGGTCCTGGAAACGCAGTTTCAGATGACGCTTACCGGAGTGAATCAGCAATTGGTCGGTGGTGCTGAACAGCGCGATGGCTGTCACGTACTCCTCGCGGTTCGCGACCCGCGCCGAGGGAATGCTGATCATCTTGTTGCCCTTGCCCTTCGCCAGTTGCGGCAGGTCCTTGAGAGGGAACACCAGCATCCGGCCTTCATTGCTGACGGTGACAACAAACTGATTTTCCACATCCTCAATCAGAACCGGTGCCATCACTCGCGCTCCCTTAGGCAGAGTCAGGAGCGCCTTGCCGGCGCGGTTCTTGCTGTGCATGTCTTCCACACGGGCGACAAAGCCATAACCGGCATCGGAAGCGATCAAGACCAGCTGTTTCTCCTCCGCCAGCAGGACCACCTCAAACTGGGCACCCGGCGGCGGATTCAACCGGCCGGTCAGCGGCTCGCCCTGTCCCCGCGCCGACGGCAAGGAATGGGCCGGCAACGAGTACGAGCGTCCGGTGGAATCCAAAAACACCGCCTGCTGATGGCTCCGGCCGGGCGCAGCCATGAGGAACCGGTCACCGGCTTTGTAGCTCAAGCCCTCGGCATCGATATCATGGCCCTTGGCCGCCCTGACCCAGCCTTTTTCCGATAGCACCACCGTCACCGGCTCGGAAGCCACCAGATCCGCCTCGCTGAAAGCCTGGGCTTCCGCCCGCTCAACGATCGGCGAGCGTCGCTCATCACCGTACACCTTGGCATCTTCGGCCAGCTCTTTCTGGATCAGTTTTTTCAGGCGCTGCGGCGAACCCAAGGTTTTCTCCAGCCAATCCCGCTCCTTCTGCAGCTCTTCCTGCTCGGCGCGGATCTTGACCTCTTCCAGGCGTGCCAGCTGACGCAGCTTGGTGTCCAACACATATTCCGCCTGGACATCAGTCAGGCCAAAGCGCTCCATCAGCACCGGCTTGGGCTTGTCCTCGGTGCGAATAATATGGATCACTTCGTCAATATTGAGGAAGGCAATCAACAAGCCTTCCAGGATATGCAGCCGATCGTTGACCTTGTCGAGCCGGAACTGCAAGCGGCGGC
>JAJUGC010000149.1 GCA_029268325.1 Gammaproteobacteria bacterium
AGCCGATGGCATTACCATCCACCCACGGGAGGACCGCCGCCATATCCAGGACCGGGACGTTATGGTCCTGAAGGAAACCCTGGCCACCCGGATGAATCTGGAAATGGCCGTCACCGACGCCATGATCGATCTGGCCTTGCGGGTCAAACCGGAGCATTGCTGCCTGGTGCCGGAAAAGCGTGATGAGTTGACCACCGAAGGCGGGCTGGATGTGCTGGGGCAGGAGTCCAAGATCCGGAGCGCCTGCGAGCGCCTGGGGGATGCGGGAATTCAGGTGTCGCTCTTTATTGATGCGGACCTGGCCCAGATTGATGCCGCCGTGCGCTGTGGCGCCCCGGCAATTGAGATCCACACCGGCCACTATGCGGATGCCACAGACCCGGCCCAGGTGGCCCAGGAACTGGCCCGTATCAAAAAGGCCGTGGTGCACGGGCTGGAGCAGGGCCTGATCGTGAATGCCGGCCATGGCCTGAACTACCACAACGTGGAAGCCATTGCGGCACTGCCCGGCATCCACGAGCTGAACATTGGTCACAGCATTATTGCCCGGGCGTTGTTTACCGGCTTGCAGGCCGCCGTGCGCGACATGAAGGCCTTGATTACCGGAGCTGCCCGGCGGTGATCCAGGGGATTGGCACCGACCTGGTTTTCGTGCCGCGTATCCTGGCGAGCTGGACTCGCCACGGAGATCGCTTTGTGCAGCGCATTCTCACCGAGGCCGAGCAGCAGCGCTGGCGGGAAAGTAAGCGGCCGGAGTATATGCTGGCCAAATGCTTTGCCGCCAAGGAAGCGGTGTCCAAGGCGTTGGGAACCGGAATCAGCCAGGGCATTTCCTGGCAGCACATTGAATTGGGCCGCGAGCCCAGCGGCAAACCGCTGATCCGCTTGCGCGAGGCGGCCCTGAACCGCCTGCAGGCGCTGGGTGCGCAGGATGCCCTGATCAGTCTCAGCGACGAAAAAGACTACGTATTGGCTTTTGCCGTATTGACGTCATAGGTGCGGAACTCGGTTTGCCAGTCGTGGTGTTCCGCCCAGTGGCGGATCCGTTCGATTTCGTTCAGTAAACCTTCGACAGAGGCCTGGATATTGGCGCCATCCTGTTTGAGTTCGCTTTCCAGGGTGCCCGCCAGGTTTCGCAGAAGGGGCACACCGCAATAGCGGGTTGCGCCATGGAGCTTATGGACCCGCTCCAGCAGTTCTGAGCGGTTGTTATCCCGCCAGAGATCACGGATGGCTTCATAGTCGTCATCCAGGTGATCCAACAGCATACAAAAGAGCTCTTCGGCCAGATCGGGCTTGTTGCCGGCCAACCGGACGCCCTGGGCAATATCCACGCTAAGCTCCTGGGCAGCCCTGGATGAAGGCTTGAGGGGCGCAAGGGTCTGGTGCTCCTGGAGAGCCTGGTCTGGCTGGTCGCCCTGCGGCTTTAGTTGGTGCCCGGTTTTGTGCAGGATGACCTCGATTAGCTGGGCTTCCGCAATGGGCTTGGTCAAATAATCATCAAACCCCGATTTCAGGAGATGTTCCTTCTCTTCGGCCAGGGCATGGGCGGTCAGGGCGATGATGGGCGTGTGCCGGCCGTTTTCAAGCTGGCGGATCTTGAGGGTGGTTTCCACTCCGTCCATGCCCGGCATCTGCACATCCATGAAAATCAGGTCATAGCGGCGTTGCTTGATCTTGCTTAAGGCTTCAAAACCGCTCGAGGCGGTATCGGTTTCCGCTCCCAGGTTGGTCAGGAAGGCATGGGCCAGTTTCAGGTTGGCGCTGTTGTCGTCTACCGCCAGGATCCGGGGGCGTCCTTCCGGGGCCAGAAGTGGAAGGGGCTCTTCCGTGAACGGAGCCTCTTGCTGCTGGGGTTCGGGAGAGGAGCCGGTAATCAGGTGCTGCACCACACGATAGAGTCGCTCGTAGGTCGGGGGCTTGGTCAAATGGGCTGAGCAGTGGGCAATGAGAGGCAGCTGCTTGTCGCCCAGTTCCAGGGTCGGGGTGAGCAGCAGCACGCGGCAGTTATGCTTGAACTCCAGTTCACTGACCAGTTGCTTGTACTGGGTCGAGTCCAGCAGGTGGCGGTGAATGCCGAGAATCGCCAGGGCGTAGCCGCGGCCTTCCCGTTGGGCTTCCACAATACGCTCCAGCATCTGGACAGGATCGTCGACCCGGTCCAGCTCAATGCCCCAGTCTTCCAGCATGTGGCCCACGGCCAGACCGGTCTTGGGCTGGTTCTCCAGGTAGATGACTCGTTCGCCGCTGAACGGGGGTAGCTCTTCGTCGTCGGTTGCCTCGGATATTTCAGTGGGCAGGCTGAACCAGAAGGTGGAGCCTTTGCCCAGCTCGCTTTCCAGGCCGATCTGCCCCCCCATCTGTTCGATCAGGCGCTTGGAAATCACCAGCCCCAGGCCGGTACCGCCAAAGCGGCGGGCGGTGGAGGCATCGGCCTGGGAGAAGGCGGTGAAGAGCGACTGCTGCTGCACCCGTGACAGGCCCACGCCGGTATCGGTCACGCTGACTTTGACATTGACCTTGTTGCCGTCTTCTTCCTCGACCATGGCCCGCACCACAACTTCACCGCTTTGGGTGAACTTGATGCCGTTGTTCACCAGATTGGTGATGATCTGTTTGACCCTCAGGGGATCGCCCAGGATGTGTTTGGGAACATCGGAATAGACCAGGGCGGCGAGGTCCAGGTTTTTCTGGTGCGCGGCCGGTGCCAGCATGGTCAACACATCTTCGATGATTTCCCGCAACTGGAATGGCGTGCGGTCCAGCACCAGCTTGCCAGCCTCGATCTTGGAGAAGTCGAGGATGTCATTGATGATGGTGAGTAGGATTTCCGAAGACTTCTGAATGGTTTTCAGGTGGTCGCGCTGCTGGTGGCTCACGTTGGACCTGAGCAGCAGGTTGGTGAAGCCAATGATGCCGTTGAGGGGCGTGCGGATCTCATGGCTCATGTTGGCCAGGAACTCGGACTTGATGCGGCTGGCCTCCAAAGCTTCCTTACGGGCCATGTCCAGTTCGATATTCTGGATCTCGATGGTTTCCAGGGTTTCCCGCAGGTCTTCCGTGGCCTGTTCAATGTTTTGCTGCATCTCGTCATAGGCCTTGCCCAAGGATTCGGCCATGGCATTGATGCCGTCTTCCAGCAATTGCAGTTCCGGGCCGGAGCCCGTATGGATGCGGGTCTCCAGCTTGTTTTCCTTAAGCGCCGTCACCGCTTTGACAATCTGGTGGATCGGCTTGGTGATATTGCGGCTCAGGTGAACCGCAAGAAACCAGCACAGCAGCCAGCCCAGGGTGAGGGTGGTCAAAGAGACGACGAGGGTCTGGTACTTGGCCAGCCGGGTACGGGTGTGGGAAAGCTCCAGAATGATCCAGCCAATGGGCCTGGCCTGGGGAGCCGGGATGATGTCATTCAGGGACAGGTCGTCCGGTGGAATGTAGTACTGCAAGCGCACGGGCACTGCCAGCCGGGTGGCCTGGGAGAAAGCCTGGACATGGGTTTCTTCCGTCATGGCCCGGGCCAGGTCCCCCTCCTGAACCAGGCGGGGGCCGGCGTGAACTAAAGGCTGGTGGCGGCTGTCATATATGGCGACCGCGCGGATATCGGGCTCTTCCAGGACGGCATTCGTTAGCGGCAGCAGTTGTTCCCGGTTGTGGGTATAGGTGGCAAATTCGGCGGCAACTGCCAGTTGGCGCGCGGTGGTCAGGCCCCGCTCGACCAACAGGTTATCAAGATCCGCAAGACGAGTTTTGATGAACAGGCCGCCCAGGATGAGCGCGATCAGCGTCGCGGGCAGCATGGTCAGCAGGAGGATCCGGTTACGTATTCGCCAGCGTCTTATCATTATTGTCGTCTTGCGGTCGGTTTCTGGATTGTACCCTTGGTTCTGGCCACAGGGGCCCCTGGTTGCCTGATGCCGTGTCTTTGGCATGTTTAGCATGACGCATGGCAGCAGCTCCCGGCGGGGTTGGCCCGCGCGGTGGAGGCAGCCCCCTACAGAACCCTATATAACAAAAGAATATAGCGGCTTGGCGTCTTTTTCCGTACCATGGCGAGTCCATTTTGTTGACCGGCGAGCACGGCCTGAAAAGTTTATCATGCTCTGCTGTGCTTTGCTGCGATCCTGCCAGCCCAGTGGTTTCCAGTGCGGGCTGTTGGCCTGTGCAAGGGACGGGGTTGAGGGTTCCTCTATCTGTCCGGTCCTCTGCTAGCGAAAGCCGGGGAGCCGGATCAGGGCGGGGTGGTTTTCCATGAGCATGATACGAGACACTGAACATGGTATTCCCAACCATTGAAGATTATGTAGGCTCCACGCCCCTCGTCCGGCTGCAACGGCTTCCGGGGCAGACCAGCAATACCATCCTGGTGAAGCTGGAAGGCAATAATCCGGCGGGTTCGGTCAAGGACCGCCCGGCCCTGAGCATGATCCAGGAAGCAGAGCGCCGGGGCGAGATCCAGCCCGGTGATACCCTGATCGAGGCCACCAGCGGCAATACCGGGATTGCACTGGCCATGGCGGCTGCCATCAAAGGCTATAAGATGATTCTGATCATGCCCGCCAATATGAGTGAAGAGCGGCGGGCGGCCATGACGGCGTATGGCGCGCAGATCATTACCGTGTCCAAGGAAGAGGGCATGGAAGGCGCGCGGGATCTTGCCGACCAGATGCAGCGGGACGGGCTGGGCAAGGTGCTGGATCAGTTTTCCAACCCGGACAATCCTCTGGCCCATTACCGTACAACTGGCCCGGAAATCTGGCGCCAGACGGAAGGCCGCATCACCCATTTCGTAAGCTCCATGGGAACGACCGGCACCATCATGGGAACCGGCGCCTATCTCAAGGAGCGTAACCCGGAGATCCAGATCGTGGGGCTGCAGCCCAGCGAGGGGGCCTCCATTCCGGGGATCCGGCGCTGGCCAGAAGCCTATCTGCCCAAGATCTTTCAGCCGGACCAGGTGGATCAGGTCATTGATATGAGCCAGCAGGAGGCGGAAGACACCATGCGGGCCCTGGCCCAGCAGGAGGGAATCTTCTGTGGCGTGTCTTCCGGTGGCGCTGTGGCCGGGGCCTTGCGGATCTCCCGGCAGGTGGAAAATGCAGTGATCGTTGCGATTATCTGTGACCGGGGCGACCGTTATCTGTCCACGGGTGTGTTTTCCAAATCCTAATCGTTTCAATTCATTGGTTTATTGTTTCTGAGTGATCATGGGCCGACGCCGTAGTAAAAAGTCTCTACCGAAGACCCCGGTCGAGCTATGTATTGAAAAGTTAAGCCACGATGGCCGTGGGATTGCCTACAGCGATGGCAAAACCCAATTTGTTGAAGGGGCCCTGCCGGGCGAGCGTGTGCTGGCGGTGTATACTAATCAGCGCTCCAAGTTCGATGAGTTGAGAGCCGAGCAGATCCTGGAAGCCAGCCCGGAACGGGTAACGCCGCCTTGTGCCCATGCGCACCTCTGCGGTGGCTGCAGCCTCCAGCATTTGGCGACGGAGGCGCAGATCCGCCACAAGGAGCAGGTGATGATCGAGCAGTTCCGTCACTTCGGTGCGGTCCTGCCGCCCCAGTTGGAGCCGCCGTTACGGGACGACACCGAAGGCTATCGCCGCAAGGCGCGCCTCGGGGTGCGTTATGTGATGAAGCGGGATGAGGTGCTGGTGGGGTTCCGGGAGAAAAGCAGCAATTTCCTGACGGCCATTGACCGTTGTGTGGTGCTCGACCCCCGGGTTGGAGAGCGCATTACGGAACTCAAGGAGCTGCTGCGGGGGCTTGAGGCCTATCGCAATATCGCCCAGATCGAGGTAGCCATTGGTGACGAAGACGTCGCGCTAGTGGTGCGAAACCTGGAGCCCCTGGCCCAGGGAGATTTGGATGCCCTGTTGGACTATGCAAAGGCACGCAATTTGCAGTTGTATTTGCAGCCAGGGGGGCCGAGCACGGTGCATCGCATCTGGCCGGAGCAGGGTGAGGACC
>JAJUGC010000150.1 GCA_029268325.1 Gammaproteobacteria bacterium
CCCCTAAAGGATAACCAAAGATTGACATAAAGCAACTAAAACCCATGTTTTTCGTAAGGGAAATATCCCTATTGACCTAATGAGTCTTTCCTTACTTAGCTTTTGACGGGTTGTAGATAACCGCCGCTGCCAAAAGCCAGTTGTTGCTGATCGATCAGGCTGTAGTACTGGTCAAGCTGGTCAACATTCACGCCAAACATATTGTCGATAATGCTGACCGCGCCGAGTCCTATGCCAAAGACATGGCCTGGGATTGCAGGCTGGGCAGAGGCATGGGCAACAAAGTGGTTCCCAAGGCGCTCATAACCCTTTTTAAAGAGCACTGGCTCCAGGCGTTCCAGGGCCGAAGCCAGGTCCAGCTCCTTGCTACGGGCTGGGACCGCAGGGGCTGTTGCGGCATAGGCCGGGTGGGGTGTCAGGTAGATAGTGCTAAGCTTCAGGTCCGCAGCCCGGCGCGCCATCTTTTCTACTTCGTTGCGCTTTTTTAGAGGCCGGTAGTCGAGGCTGGTGCTGATCGCAGTATAGCCATAGCTTCGTAACAGAGAAACAAAGTTCTTCAGGTCTTTTTGCGGGTATTGGGTCAATTCGTTGAAGTTGCTCAGGAAAATATTCGTAAACCCCAGTCCGCGTGCCAAGGCAAGGATTCCGTCGTCTTGGGGGAGTTCGGGAAGCTCGAACACGAAGCGGGCACTTTGATCCCGGCGCAGGGAAAAGTTCCGGTTGAGGTAATAAAGAACCTCCGTCATTTCTGCCGGTTGCAGCAAGCGGGTCATTTCCGCCGGCCAATAGAGATATTGGAGGTGGCGGCTTTTGCTGATCAAGCTGCCCAGTAGCCGGATTTCACTGACCAGATGATCCAGATAGGTTCGCAATACCTCTTGCCGGTGACCTTGAGATAACTGCAGGCCGCCGGTGGGGACGGCCCGCTGCAATGGCATGTTCAGGGCAATGGCATAGTCGGAGTGGCTATGGTTACTGTTCAGAATCGCATTACGAAAGCCTTGTCCGGTAAAGTCCCGGTCCAGGCTAAAGCTAACTGCTGAAGATGTGTGTTTCCCTCGTCCTGCACCGACGCCTTCTAACCAGTATTGTGCAGCCAAATAGGATTGCATGGATATCGCGTGCCAGTATCGCGCCAACGACGACCCGGACCAGGTGGTAGCCCTGGTTGGACCTAGCGCTAAAAAGTCTGTGAATTGCGCGCTCATGCTCGTTACCTCTGCTCGCGTTCCTGTAGTAGGAAGCGCTCCGTCAAGATGTCTTGTGGGATGGGAGTGCCTCCAAAAAGGCCTGCGAATCGTGTGATTTTTGAGCATCAACGGCTAGGGGTAGTCTAGCGGAGCCGTCCACCACACCATTGACTTGCATCAAAGAGGAAACGATTTAGACGGACAAAGGTGCCGGTAGCACGAGGGCGGTCAATTCCCGCAAGGTGGTGTAAGCGCCAGAGGAGGAGAAGAGAAGCCGGCGCACCTACTGGTGCGCCGGGCTACAGGAGGTTATTTGGACAGCTTCTCAAATACCAGGGAAGCATTGGTGCCGCCGAACCCAAAGCTGTTGGACAGAACCCGGTTCAGTTGGGCCGGTACACAGGTCTCCGTCACAATCGGCAGTTCGGCTGCTTCGGGGCTGAGGGTGCGGGCATTGGCGGTACCGGCGATAAAGCCGTGCTCCATCATCAGCAAGCTGTAGATGGCCTCATGTACGCCGGCAGCCCCCAAGGAGTGCCCTGACAGGGACTTGGTGGATGAAATGGGGGGCACCTGGTCTCCGAAAGTATCCTTGATGGCCTTGAGTTCGGCTACATCCCCGACCGGGGTACTGGTGCCGTGGGCATTAATGTAGTCGATGGGACCTTGCACCGTGGACAGCGCCTCTTGCATGCAGCGTACTGCGCCTTCCCCGGAGGGGGCGACCATGTCGTAGCCGTCGGAGCTGGCACCATAGCCGACGATTTCGGCGTAGATGGGGGCGCCGCGCTTGAGGGCGTGCTCCAGCTCTTCCAGTACAAGAATGCCGGCACCACCGGCAATGACGAAGCCGTCGCGGGTCTCGTCATAGGGACGGGATGCTTCGGTCGGGGTGTCATTGTATTTGGTGGACAGCGCGCCCATGGCGTCGAACAACATGGTCAGGGACCAGTGCTCTTCCTCCCCGCCACCGGCGAAGATAATGTCCTGGCGACCGGAGCGGATTTGTTCCATGGCGTTGCCGATACAGTGAGCGCTGGTCGCGCAGGCGGATGAAATGGAGTAGTTCACCCCCTTGATCTTGAAGGCGGTCGCCAGGCAGGCGGAAACCGTGCTGCCCATGATGCGCGGCACCATGTACGGCCCGATCCGCTTGACGCCTTTACTGCGCAGGATGTCAGCAGACTCGATCTGGTATTGGGAAGAGGCGCCGCCGGAGCCGGCGATAATGCCGATTCGCGGATCGGAGATCTGGGCCTCGTCGAGTCCAGCATCTTCAATGGCCTGCTTCATGGCGATATAGGCAAACGCCGCGGAATCACCCATGAAGCGCCGTTGCTTGCGGTCAATAAGTTCTTCGGTGTCCAGGTCGATGGAACCGGAAATTTGGCTGCGAAAACCCAGGTCGCGGTAGCTTTCATTAAAGCGGATACCGGAGCGTCCGGTCTTCAGGCTTTGCAGAACCTCTTGTTTGGAGTTGCCCAGGCAGGAGACGATCCCCATGCCCGTGACTACGATGCGTCGCATAGGCTGAGCTCTTTCAATGTATTGGTGAAGCCGGCGGGATGCCAGCGTAATGGGCCTATTCTAGTCGACAAAGGGCGGGAGCGAAAACTGTAGGATTCCCCTACCACTGGGATGGAATGTTCAAAACCGCCACAGCCTGCTATTCTGCTTGGTTAATTTTCCCGCCTTTGAGCAGTTCTTTTGCATGTACGCAGTCTATTTCCTTCGCTCTCTTATCTTTTATGCCGGTTATGCCAGTGCCGTCCTGATTTTCGGAAGCATTGGCTGTCTGGTCGCTCCCTGGCTGACATTGCGGCGCCGCTACTGGTTTCTGACCCGGTTCAACTATTTCGTGCTCTGGTGGAGCCGGGTGGCCTGCGGTATCCGCTATCAGCTGGAAGGCGCCGAGCATATTCCTGCGCAACCCTGTGTGGTGGTGAGCAATCATGAAAGCGCCTGGGAAACCTACTACCTGGCTACCTTGTTCGTGCCGCAAAGTACGGTTCTCAAGAAGGAGCTGCTGTCTATTCCAGTGTTTGGTTGGGCTTTGCGACGGCTTCACCCCATTGCCATCGATCGCCAGCGGCCGACCCATGCCCTGAAGCAGCTGGTGCAGCAGGGCAAGGTGCGGCTCCAGAACGGGAGCTGGGTGCTGATTTTTCCGGAAGGGACCCGGGTGCGGCCAGGCAAGAAGGGCAAGTTCAATAAAGGCGGTGCCTTACTGGCGCATCAGGCCGAGGTGCCCATTCTGCCGGTTGCCCACAATGCAGGCCAGTGCTGGCCGGCGGGTTCCGTCACCAAATATCCGGGAGTGATCCGGGTGCGGATCGGGCCGCCGATTGCTTGTGAGGGGCTAAGCCGGGATGAGCTGCACGAGAAGGCGGAGCAGTGGATTCGCAGTGCCATGGCGGAATTAAAGCAGGAGAAAGGCTAAAGCCAGATTGGCGATTGCTGTGGCTATCTAGGCGGATGGCGAGGGCAGGGAAGAATAATCGTAGCCATAACAAAAAAGCCCAGGTTTTTACCTGGGCTTTCGAATATTGGTAGCAACGGGTGGAATCGAACCACCGACCCCAGCATTATGAGTGCTGTGCTCTAACCGTCTGAGCTACGTTGCCGATGTGGGAGCGCATTATCCAGATATCCTATGGGCCTGTCAACAGCTAAAAGGCCCATAAGTGGCGCCCAATTACACGTTAAACCGGAAATGGATAACGTCGCCGTCCTGGACCACGTACTCTTTGCCTTCCAGGCGCCATTTGCCGGCGTCTTTCGCGCCCTGTTCGCCCTTATAGGTGATGAAGTCGTCGTAGCTGATTACTTCTGCCCGGATAAAGCCCCGCTCAAAGTCGGTGTGGATTACGCCGGCGGCCTGGGGAGCGGTTGCACCTACTTTGACAGTCCAGGCCCGTACTTCTTTCACGCCGGCGGTAAAGTAGGTTTGCAGGCCCAGCAGCTTGTAGCCGGCGCGGATGACCCGATCCAGTCCGGGCTCTTCCATGCCCAGTTCGGCGAGGAACTCGGCTTTTTCGTCTTCATCCAGCTCGGCAATCTCGGCTTCCAGTTTGTTGCAGATGGGAACCACTTCCGCGCCTTCGGCTGCGGCAATTTCCCGCACCTGGTCCAGCAGCGGGTTGTTCTCGAAGCCATCTTCCGCCACGTTGGCGATATACATGGTGGGCTTGATGGTCAGCAGGCACAGTTCCTTGATGACAGCCAGCTCGTCGCTATCCAGATTCAAGGAGCGTACCGGCTTGGCTTCGTTTAGGTGGGGGATCAGCTTCTGGATCACCGCTAATTGCTGCTTGGCCAGCTTGTCGTTGCCCTTGGCGGCGCGCTCGATCCGTTTAAGGGCCTTTTCCACGGTATCCAGGTCGGCCAGGGCCAGTTCCGTGTTGATCACTTCAATATCGGCCGCTGGATTCACCTGGTTGGCTACGTGGATCACATTGTCGTCCTGGAAGCAGCGTACGACGTGGGCAATGGCGTCTGTCTGGCGGATGTTGGCCAGGAATTGGTTGCCCAGGCCTTCACCTTTGGAGGCGCCGGCAACAAGGCCTGCAATATCCACGAACTCCATGGTGGTAGGTAAGACACGCTGTGGCTTGACGATTTCAGCCAGTTTGTTGAGGCGGGGGTCGGGCATGGGAACCACGCCGGTATTGGGTTCGATGGTGCAAAACGGAAAGTTTTCAGCATCAATACCAGCCTTGGTGAGGGCATTGAAGAGGGTCGATTTGCCCACGTTGGGCAGGCCGACGATACCGCAGTTGAATCCCATGGTGATTACCTATTAAGAAAAGATCATGTAGAGCAAAGTCTGCTGGAAAGCGCCGTATTATAGCGGGCTAAGCGCGGGGCTTCTATCAATTGGCCAGCTCGGCACAAAGCCCTCTGTCCAGGTGACATGTCATGGAGGTTGGATCTTGGATTGCTTCAGGAGTTCTGGGGTTAAGCCTTGAAGGGGTGTAGCTCGTTCATGGCCCGGGCGAGGTCACCATCCATAAGGAGAGGCAGAACCCGGTTACACTCTTCCATCAGGCGGTCGAAGGCCTTGCGCTCACTGGTTCCGAACCGTCCCAGGACGTAGTTGACCACTTGGGACTTGTCGCCGGGATGGCCAATGCCCAGTCGCAACCGGTGGAAATCACTGCTTCCCAGATGGGCAATGATATCCCGCAGGCCATTGTGCCCGCCATGTCCGCCGCCTTTCTTGATGCGTGCGGTTCCCGGGGGGATGTCCAGCTCGTCATGGGCAACCAAAATCTGGTGGGGGGCGATTTTATAGAATTGAGCGAGGGCGCCCACAGCTGATCCGCTGCGGTTCATGAAGGTTGTGGGAATCAAAAGGTGCAGGTCGTGCCGGCCGATGGCGATTTTGCCGTAAAGGCCGTGAAACTTGCGCTCGGGGCGAAGTTGGATGCCGGCGCTTCGCGCCAGCATCTCAACCAGTATGGCACCGGCATTGTGACGGGTATCTTCATACTCTTTGCCCGGGTTGCCCAGGCCGACCAGTAATTGGATGGGTTCCGCCACAACGCTGCTCCGTCAGGATTACTCGGCGCTTTCTTCGCCTTCTTCGGTGCTTTCAGCTTCTTCAGAGCTGCCGCTGCCACGGGTCTTGCTGACACCTACAACCGGCAGGTCGTGGTCACCGCCTTGCTGCAGGGCAACCAGGGTCACACCGGCAGGTACTTGCAGGTTGGACAGGTGAATTAGCTGGCCCAGCTCCAGATCGGCAACGTCAACTTCGATGAACTCGGGCAG
>JAJUGC010000151.1 GCA_029268325.1 Gammaproteobacteria bacterium
CCGCTGGAGAAGTTACGGACGAGGCCATTCAAGTAGGCGCCAAAGTGGTCTGGATGCAGTTGGGCATCATCAATGAAGCGGCGGCAGAGCGGGCCGAAAAAGCCGGTCTGACCGTGATTATGGACCGTTGCCCGAAAATCGAGATTCCCCGGCTGGGATTGAAATAGCCCGACCAGCCAGGAATCCTTAGAGCGTGTCACCCCGGATTCTAATCTGCTAACCAAAGGACAGATGAATGAGCAATCTCTTTGACTTCACCCTGACTGACATCCAGGGCAATGCCCTGCCCCTGAGCCAGTTCAAGGGCAAAACCCTGCTAGTGGTCAACGTCGCCAGCCAATGCGGCCTGACGCCCCAGTACTCCGCCCTGGAGCAGCTCTATCAGCAATATAAGGATCAGGGCCTGGTGGTGTTGGGTTGCCCCTGTAACCAGTTCAAGGGCCAGGAGCCGGGCACCGAAGCAGAAATTAAAACCTTCTGCGAAACCCACTACGGTGTGACCTTTCCCCTGACCAGCAAACTGGAAGTGAACGGCCCCAACCGCCACCCCCTCTACCAGTTTTTGATCGGAAACGGCGAAGAGATCCAGTGGAATTTCGAGAAGTGTCTGGTCAATGGTGAAGGTCAGGTCGTGGCCCGTTTCTCACCGCGCATGGTTCCCGACGACCCGGAAATTGTGTCCAAAATCAAGGAACAACTGGGCTGACTCCCGCGACGGCTCCGACACCCTCGCTTCCAGGCTTTGTACCTGGCCCCCGCACCCAATCTGCACGTCTGTCCGAACGTCACTACCAGGCGTTCTGGACCAGGTTCTGGGTGCGGGTCCACAGGGCCTGCAGGTTGCCCTCCAACCCTTGTTCCTGTACCGCAGGCGGGATCTCGCAAGTCTGTTTGAACTCCGGCAACGGCACCACCCGTCGGACAAATTCGCCAATCTCCTGAATCGCCATATCTCCCTGGGGCAGAAAGCGGGCGGCGAAATGCCAGACATGGAACATCTGGGGCCAAACCTGCAGCTCCAAATCCATCCGGCCCTTAGCCCTGCGACGCAGCTGCTTGCTCTCGTTAAGCAAAATCTCGTCTCCCCCGACTTGCACCAGCACTGGCGGCAAGTCATGGAAATCCCCGAACAAAGGCGAAATGCCGGGAAGTGCCGCATCGTGCGTACCGGCATAGAGCTTGGCGAACATGCAGATTCGGCTGGGGGTGATGATTGGGTCTCGGTGGCGGCGGGGCGAGTTGGAGGAGTGGTAACAGGTCAGATCCAGCCAGGGACACAAACACACCGCTCCCGCTGGCGAGGGTAACCCCCGCTCCCGCAAGGCAAACAGGGTAGCCATGGTGAGCCCACCCCCGGCGGAATCCCCGGCAATCACGATCTGGTGAGGCTTGGTGCCGTTGTTCAGCAGCCAGCGATAGGCTTGTACCGCATCGTCCACCGCTGCCGGATAGGGATTCTCCGGGGCCAGCCGGTACTCGATCATCATGGTCTGGGCCTGGGCGGCCCGGGTAATACGACAGGCAAGCTGCAAATGGGTCCGGTTGGAGCCCATGGCGTAACCGCCGCCATGTAAATAGAGAATCACCCGCGAGGTGCATTCCCGCTTATGGCTGACCCAGATGGCCGGCATCTGGCCATCCAACAAAAAGGGTTCGGTGCGAAAATTAGGTAATTCGGGAAATAACCAGTGCCCTCGCCCCGACACCAGGCGGTAGGCGTGAATATGATTGGGCACAAACCGCATGCCTAATCGGATCATGGATTTCAGCATTTCGATACGACGTATATTCAGCATATCGGCTTGGCTCATAGCGACCTCCCAGCCCGATTACTACTATCTTTTACGATAGTCCCATGCAGTTCCCGCCCATGCTTTTAATCTTGTAGTTCTGGATTACGGTTACCAAATATTCATGAGCAAAAAGTTCATTATTTAAGCAGTTACTATCAGTATAGCCCTTGATTGGTGCCGCAATATTTTTTCACTACAAAGTCTCTCCTTAAGCGGAAAACACTCCTCCCGGTAAGTTAACAACCGCCCGGACGATTATTTTTATGTATCAGAACCGGGCTGCTGCTACGGTGGGGATTGGGTATACTGGGGCGTCTGCGCTCAACCCCGGGATCCGCTTGTGAATCTGTACCTGGAAAGCCTCACCTTTGCCGCTACCGTTACCCTGCCCATTTTCTTTCTTGTACTGCTCGGCTGGCTGTTCCGCCGCACGGGCCTGATCAACGAGAACTTCATCGAGACCGGCTCCAAGCTGGTGTTTACCGCCGCGCTGCCGGCCCTGATTTTTATCAATATCGTGCAATTGGATATTGGCGAGGTGCTGCATACCGGCCAGATTGGCTATGCCCTGGTCTCGACGCTACTGGTGTTTCTGGCCCTGTGGTGGGGGGGCAGCCGTTGGATTGCCAACGGTGCCGACCGGGGCGTGTTCATCCAGGGCGCATTTCGCGCCAATCTAGGCATCATTGGCCTGGCCCTGTGTGCCAATCTCTACGGCAAGGAAGGCTTGGCGATCGGCTCCATCCTGCTGGCGTCCGTCACCCTGCTCTATAACGTGCTGTCGGTGTTCATCCTCACCGTGTCCGTCCAGCAGTCGCCCCGCATCGACTGGCGCAAGCTGTTTGTCGACCTGCTCCGCAACCCGCTGATCATCGCCATTCTCAGCGCCCTGCCCTTAGCCTGGCTGGATCTGCGCCTGCCCGCCATGCTGCTGCAAACCGGCCAGTATTTTGCCGATCTCACCCTGCCCCTGGCACTGCTGTGTGTCGGCGCCTCCATTGACCTGCGCGCCTTGCACAACACGTCAGGCTTGTCCTCCAAGGCCACTTTGTTGCGGTTGGTGCTGATCCCGGCCGTGCAAACCTTCGGCGCCTGGATGCTGGGCTTACCGGGCATCATGCTGGGCACCTTGTTTCTAATGCTGGCAAGCCCCACCGCCACGGTCAGCTTTATCATGGCCAAGGCACTAGTGGGCAATGCACCGCTGGCCGCCAATATCGTCGCCCAGAGCACCTTACTGTCCGTACTGACCATCAGTGGCGGGCTCTTTCTACTCAGGCTTTTTCAGTTAATCTAGCAAGTGCGAGTAAACAGAGATTCAGGCCGGGAAGGCCGTTGCAGGGGCCGAAGAAGCCGTGAAGGATAGAAGGGATTTTCCAAAACGCTTGGGGACATTGAACAAACAGTTGTAATAAATGTCACACTGTTATCTTTAAATAAAAAAGAATTAAATGATGCTGTCACACGATTGCTTTAAGATAGTGGCAGTCATCCACCCAAGATGATCCGGAACAACTGTACGCCGAAAGGCAATTTAAACCTGAAGGAACACACCATGTCTGCAAACCTGGCCACCAAGGCAAAACAAAAGATCGAGCCGGTCTACAGCTTGGCAGAAGAAGTCGTCAATAGTCTCACCCATGGCATTGGCGCAGCCCTGAGCATAGCAGGCATGACTCTTTTACTGGCCTATGCTGCCCTGGATGCAGATCCCTGGAAAATTGTCAGCTTCGCCATCTATGGCGCCACCCTGACCCTGCTGTACCTGGCTTCCACCCTTTATCACAGCTTCCAGAACCCTGCCCTGAAACAGGTGTTCAAGATTATTGACCACTGCGCCATCTATTTGCTGATCGCCGGCACCTACACGCCCTTTTTGCTGGTGAACATGCGCGGCTCGGTGGGCTGGACCCTGTTCGCCGTGATCTGGGGGCTGGCCATTGCCGGCATCTGCTTCAAGCTGATCTTCGGTGCCCGCTATCGCATCCTGTCGGTGGCCATTTACCTGCTGATGGGCTGGATGATCATTTTCGCCTCGGCGGAACTGGTACAGAAAGTTGAGCAAGGGGGCGTGACCCTGATCGCCGCCGGCGGCATTGTCTACACCCTGGGCGTGATCTTCTACCTGCTCAAGCGCATGCCCTTCGCCCATGGTATCTGGCACCTGTTCGTGCTGGGCGGCAGCATCTGCCACTTTTTCGCTGTGTTCAATTACGTCCTGCCGGTCTCGGTGGCCGCCTGAAGCGGTAGTTCTTGGAAGACCGCCACTCCTGCCGTAGGATTCAAAAGGGCACCTCCCGGTGCCCTTTTTTAAACTCCAAAGGACAAGGACGCCATGTACAAGGAAATAACCAAACGCCTGCTTTTAATGCTGGGACTCCTGTGGACACTCAGCGCCATTGCACAAACGCCTTCCCCTCATGTCGAGCAGAAACTCACCCAACTGCTCAACGCCCTTGCCCAGCACAATTACCAAGAGTTCTTGGCAGACGCCACCGAGGAATTTAAGGCCGGGGTTCCGGAACCACAGTTCCGTCTTGTGGCCGACCAGCTCAGCCCGCGCCTGAAAGATGGCTACCAGACCCACTACATCGCCCTTCTGAACCAGCAAGGTCACGAGGTCCACCTCTGGAAGATCAGCTTTAAGGATCAGGGGGATGACCATCTGGCCAAATTGGCCATGAAAGACGGAAAGATGGCAGGCTTCTGGATTCAGTAGGGTACACCAAGCGGCGGCTTGCTCTATAGCGGTCTCATCACTGTAGAGCGCGGCTTGTGGACAAAGCGGGCGAGCCCCGGAGCACAGCCCGTCACGGTCGGTCTACAAGTCGCGCCCTTGGTTATGAATTTCTTAGGCAGCGGACCTCATTAGCTTCTCATGCCCTTGCAAGGCTTGCGCGATGATGGGCCACAGCTTCTCCCGGGAGCTTCGGAACATGTCTATGTGGCCGATACTGGGGTAGCCGTAATCCTGGGGCCGCAGGCTTACCGCCTGGCGGGGTGCATTGGGGAACAGCCGTAGCAGGTCTTGCACGTTGGCCGCCGTCGCAATCCAATCGTCAGTTGCGTGCAGCACGGTAATGGGGAAGCGGATATCCTGGTGGAAGTCCTGCATGATGGTCTTGCCCAGCCCATTGAAGATGTAACCGGGC
The DNA here is from genome assembly GCA_029268325.1 of Gammaproteobacteria bacterium. Classification (GTDB taxonomy): domain Bacteria; phylum Pseudomonadota; class Gammaproteobacteria; order Pseudomonadales; family Oleiphilaceae; genus JAEZAA01. The sequence goes on from JAJUGC010000151.1 coordinate 4,946, forward strand.
TTGCTGCACCAGTCCCGCCATTGCAGGGCCACACCCCGAGGCAGATCTTCACCGAAGCCAATGGCCTTGGCGCGGCCGTACTTGAAGAGCCTCACGCTCAGGGGCAAGTAGCCTTTCATCAACAGCTTCGCGGTAATCCGCATCTTGCCGGGCATGCCGTTGAAGTAGCCGGTCGACCCCGCCACACAAACGGCCCGGGCAATGTGCCTGTGGTTGGGCAACACGCCCATCATCTGGCCGCCAGCACTGTGCCCCAGCAAAATCACCTGCTCTTGGCCCGTGCGCTCCAGCAGCCAGTTCAGAGCCGCTGCCTGGTCCCGTTCGCCCCAGTGCTGCAATAGGGCCTCACTGTCCCGCACATGGCCGTATAACGACTTGCCGATGCCCCGGTAGTCGAACACCAGCACATCATAACCCTGGGCGCTTAGCCAGGAGCAAAACTTGAAGTAAAAACTCTGGAGCACGCCCGTAGCCGGGCTCAACAACACCGGCAAATACCCCTGGTCGGATTGACGGCCAAAGAAAGTACCCTGCAGCCTATAGCCGTCGGTACAAAGTATGCTGATTTCTTCCGCTTGCATTGCCTTACCCTCTCCGCTCTTTCAATCAGTGCCTGGCTTCATTCGCTGAACTCTTGCCGAACCTGTTTCAGCCAGCGCTCGACAACGGCTAATTCTTCCTGGCTGAAGCCCTGGCTGAACTTCGCCTGGGCCTGGGCCGTAATCCGATACAAGAGGGGCAACTGCGCCCGCCCCTGCTCCGTCAACCAAACCCGCTGGGCCCGGCCATCGACAGTACAGGGTTTCCGCTCCACCAGCCCCAGCTTCTGCATCCGTTCCACCAACCCGGATACCGCGGACGGCACCAGATCCAGCTGCTGGGCCAGCTCACCCATCAGCTGGCCATCCTGACGCTCCAACACAAACAGCACACCCGCCTGGGGCGCAGTGAGCTGAAGCCCCTCCTGCCCCTGATTGGCAATCCACTGCTGAACGC
>JAJUGC010000152.1 GCA_029268325.1 Gammaproteobacteria bacterium
ATCGCCACCAAGGAGTTTATTGACATCGCCGAAGCCAGCGGTTTTGTTGATCGGTTGGATCACCTGGTCATAGAAAAGGCAGTCGGCAGTTTGGCCAAATGGCTCCAACATCCGGCCATCCCCGAAGACTTTTACCTGAGCGTCAATATCTCCTCTAAGTTGTTTTACTCTCAAAACTTGCCCGCTTTCCTGACCAACCTGCTTAACACCTACGGTCTCAAAGGAAAGAACTTACGCCTGGAAGTCTCCGAAGACCTCCTCCTCAAACGGTATCAGATCGCCGAAGCCATTCTGGAGCGCTTGCAGTCCATGGATATCCGGGTATGTCTGGACAACTTCAGTATGGAGCATGCCTCACTGAGATATCTGCGGACCTTGCCGATTAATGTGGTAAAAATTGATTGCTCCTACGGCCAGGAACTCAGTCAAAACCAGCAGAACCGGGAAGTGATGCGTTCGATTTTGCATCTGGCCAGTATTCTAAATGTGGAACCCATTGCCGAATACGCCGAAACAGAGGAACAGCTGGACCAGATCCGCGACCTCGGATTTCAAAGAGCCCAGGGCTTTGCCCTTCACCAACCCATGAAACATCGTGAGATCACAAAGCTGATCGCCGGTGTCCACTGATAGGGCACGCCGTGTTCAACCGTCATAAGTGACCTGCGCCGGCCTTGGGCAATTTCCTCATCCAAGGCGGCTAGGGCAAGTTCAACCGACTTACACACAAAGGAGCTTGGATGCCCTTCCGTATAATGTCGCCCCACATCCATCGGCGGCCGTTGATTGGCGTCACTGGGCCGGACCAAGGCGGCCTGGCAGCCTGGTGCTTTACCTGGTATGCCATTCGCAGGGCCGGTGGCAGAGCCAAACGGATCACGCCCCGTAGGCCCTGTACAATGAAGGAGCTGTCAGGCCTGGTTATTGGAGGAGGTGCAGATATCAGCCCTGACTTCTACGACCCCAACAAAACGCCGGAAACCACGACCGAGGTGGTGCAGGCGATTGAGCACCAGCGGGGCCTGTTTCGCTCTTCGATCACCTGGCTGCTCTACCCTCTTCTGTATGTCATCCGCCGGATCTTTACCACAAAAGTTGGGCATTATGGTGATCCAGCCCGGGATGACCTGGAGCTGAAGCTCTTGGACGAAGCCCTGCAACTCAACCGCCCGGTGCTGGGAATCTGTCGCGGCTGCCAACTGATCAACGTTCACCTGGGAGGAAACCTACATCGGGACATCCGTAACTTCTACGTTGAACCCCCCCCATATCACCACTGTCTTTCCCCGCAAGGAAATCGAGATCTGTCCCCAAACCCGTCTAAGGGAGATTTTGGGAGTTTCTTCCTGCCAAGTGAATGCCCTGCACTATCAAGCCATCGACAGGGTCGGCCAGGGGTTGGCCATCAGCGCTCGGGAAACCAACCCGAATATCATTCAGGCTATCGAATATCCGGGCCGCTTTGTCATTGGCGTGCAATGGCGCCCGGAGTACCTCTTTCGGGAACAACGGCAGAGGGAGCTTTTTAGTGCCCTGGTTCAATCTGCCGCCACAGTGATTCTGGAATAGCCTAGGTCCTTACTTTCAGCCCAACTTTTGGCTACCCCGTTTTCCCCATGGCAAGTGAACAACCGGCTAAAGAATAACCACTTTCCCCCTCAGGCTCGTGCCCTTGGTGGATAACTGGATAACCAGTCACTTTTACACATTTTCTGTGGATAAGTTTGTGGAAGACATACTGAATAACTTCGCTACGCCCCGTCACTAAAGCCCTTGGCTTAAATTGGCCAGAACATCATCAGTTCGCTCAAAACTACATCTTTTGTTAGTAACCACTTACAAAACAACCGGTTGTATCTGGGTGTATTCCAAACAAATCGAGTAAGAAAACGACAACCGTATAAAAAGTCACCTTACTTACAAAGGGTTCTTAAAGACGTCCACAAAAACTGTGGATAAGTCTGTGAATTAACTGGGCAATACAGCCCCAAAGCCTGATCATTACAGGGCCCAAGACAGAATGATGACGTTTCGATCAGTTTTGTTTAGAACCGCCCAAAGGGAGTATCGACTCCCCTTCCTCAACAAGGTCAAGAATCAATCCCAGGCGGCGCACTAAGTAAAGAATCGGGCTTGGCGTTAAATGACCAGCCGCTTGTGTGGATCAAATCCGGAAGCTTTACCCACTTCATGGGGATAACCATGCTGGTTAGCCACAATCCGGGTATCACCTAACTGATAGTCCACGGAATAGTGGGTATGGCCAAACAGCCAGAGCTTGGGCTTCAGTTCCTGGATAAGGTCTGAACAGTCAGTGATGAAATAGGGGGTTAGTGAGCTGTTGCGAAAAACCGGCGCACAACACTCCTCATGAGGGGCAAAATGGGTGACGACAACAACCGGCTCCTCAGCTCGGCTCACTTCCTGGCGCAAAAATTCCCGGGCACTCTCGTGAAGCTGTTTGGCGTCTTCCACATCAAGGATCCGCTCACCTCGGCGAATGCCTTTAAAGTCCGGGAGGTATTTAGTCGCCTGCTCTTCGGCCTTTTCAGCGGCTTCAGGCCCCCACAACAGAAAGTTGGTCCATAAAGGTGTGCCCACAAACCTCACCTGGCCAATTTTGACACTACGATTGACCAACACATGCACAAGTCCCGTGGGCTCTTGCCAGCTGTTCAGGCAGTCATTGAGTCGATCCAGGTCATGACCGAAATATTCATGATTACCGGGCACATAAACAACCGGTAGATGATAGCGAGCTACCAGCTCCTGGGCGAAACTGAGTGCATCTTCAACCGGGGCGATATCCCCCGCCAGCACAATCACATCGGCGTTGTCTCCATCCACAAGCAGGTTCTTGTTGAATTCCCGATGCAAGTCAGAATACAACGCTATTCTCATGATCCTTATATCTCCGCAATCGAGGGCCTGGCGAGCTGACTCAGTCTGTGTGCTCCTGGACCAGAACCCAGGGGGCTACCACCACCGCCCACAGGTCGGCTTTCTCATCGTACCACTGCTGGGCCTGTTCCTCTGTGACACCGCTGACGACTCCACCCGCGATCCATTCCTGAAACCTGTCTTTATTGTCCAGGGAGAGCTGTAAAGCCACCTCAACCAGATCGGCTCCCTGGGACACATGCACCACACGCCCGGCGGCAAAATAACGTTGGAGTTCAAGCCAGTTGATGGAAGCCGTTTCCATATTGAGCTTAGCTTTGAGGGTTTCTTCCGGAGTTACGCTTTGGTGCTGCGATTCAGACATGTCATACCTTTAAAAGCAGGTTGGAAAAACATAGATAATGCCATAGCCGGCCCCTGGAAACAGCCGTTACTCCGCCTCGCCCCGTAAAGCTCCCGTACCCCATATAGATAACAAGGCGCAAATCCCAGGGGAAAAGCGTTAAGTTGCTCACAAAAACTGTGGATAAACCTGTGAATGCCCTGGTGAGGATCGCCGGAATCGCCCGGGTCATAACGGTTTCCAACAAATTGTTCATTCCATCATCAAACTGTCATCTCCCTGGCGAAAGTGCATACAAATTGAGTATTGGGGAAGCGGACAGATCCAGGAAAGCCTTGATAGAGGGATGTAAAGGCGGACATTTGTGTCCGCCTTGGAAAGATTGCTAAAAGCAGATCGAAAGGAAGGAAATACAGACGTAACAAGTTTGGCTAAAAATGACCTATTTCGTCACTTTCTCTGCTCGCATTTTGGCCAAAACAAGATAACCTCCTAAAAACAAAGGTTTTTTTGAGTTGGCACAGTTATCGCACTGTATTTAGAAAGTTCACTGGCTCCTGCGGGATAGCCACACACTTTCGGAGAGAGCGATGAAAAGCCGTGTCATCCACATTCAGGATCACCGCCCAGAAGCCGCACTCGAGGCATTAAATCGTCTTACAGGGTTAACCTGGGACAGCTATCCGCAGTCTCTGTTGGACCGGGTCACACAGCCTCAACTTCGGGAAGCAACTCACGCCCACGAGGAAATTTCCAGCGTTCAACCCCGGAGCAGTTGCGCAAAATAGCCTTCAACAGAAAACAGTGCGGCCGGATACCATCACAGCTACAAACCCATTGGTTTGTTGTTATGCGATGCGGCGATTGTTGGCAACAGCATCCTGCTCCTGCTCCTGCTTCGCCTTTTGAACGTACAGCTCATCCACCGTAAAGTGTTGACCGGGCTCAAGCCCTACCAGACAGGCCCGGATATATTCGACACTGCCACGGCTTTCGATCATAACATTGCCTGACAACATCAACGAGCCAGTCGGCCCTGCCTTGGCTTCATCCACTTTCACAGCGAACTCGCCCTTCTGGTCGCGGTACACCAGCATCAGGCTCAAGGACTGGGGCGGCGCTTCATTAAATCTCAACCACACAGCAGCGTTCAGGGTACAACGAACCCGGCCACTGGCACCTGCGGGCGTCTGTTCTTCAGGCTTGGAAGGTTTCAAGCGCAACAGTTTCAGAAAATCCAGCCGTTTTTTCTGATCCTTAGGATCATCAAGGGGAGGCGTATCCATATAAATGGATCGGGGAACTTCGGCTAATACATGAAACTGAAACATCTTGGGTGGAACAGCTGTCGACATTCAGTAAGTCTCCTACCTTGATCTACAGGCGACTATAACTCCTTCGACCATATCTCAACGTAACTAGATTCCATAAATAGTGGGCTGTAGACCACGTTTTTACCGACGGTAACAAGTTTCCTAAACCTTGTTACCTAAAAATTCGTGCGTTTACCCGTGATTGATAAAACCGATTAAGTGTTGGGCAACTTTTTCATCTACCAGTAAAGGATAGCAGCCTTGCTAATCATCTTACCATGTCAGGCCCATTTCACGGCGTATACTTTTGGCTAAACCGTCAAGTCCGGGGAACATAGAGCGGTGGGTAATCCCCAGTTTCTGCAGTTCCTGGCAAACATTGGCCTTGCAGTTGGCCGGCACAATAAACTTGGCCAAACGGCGAATATGGGGCTCATACATTTTGCCCCGATCCAGGGGAAGGATCTCTGAGTGATCATCCGGAAACGGAAATACGCAAAAGCAGCTCTCTTGGTTGCTCACGCGCTGATTCAAATAGTCTTGCGAATAGGCCACCAGGGTGCCGGATTCATCCAGCCTACGGTCAATATCGGTGAGTTGGCTCCACCATTCCTTCGGCTCCAGAGCCCAGAGGATCCCTTCTTCGGCCAGGCCGGGGTTCTCCACAGTAAAGAACAAGGCCTTCAGTGGATTGGTGGTCCAGTCCAGCAAGCGGGTTGGCAAACCATAATGCTGGGCCACCACCAGCCATTCCAGCTTGTTGTCCGGCTCCCGAGCAATAAATGAACGGGAATATTTCTGAAACCGCTCAAGCAGCACCTGCTCTAACAGGTGCCAGCCACCATATTGGCCAACCACGTCATGCATGCGCCCGATGGCTGGAACCAGGGACCAGTCTGCCCGTGCCTGGCCGCGAAACATCTGGAAAGAGTCCAGCTCCTTGAGCCGAGCCAGCAAGTCCACCACCGAGCCAATTCGGTATTCCTGCATTTCAGCCGCACCCGGCGACAGTTTCTGGTCATTTTCCGATCTACCCAGACCTGCAGGTGCCATCTGAATCATCCCGTTACCCCAGCACCTGAGGCTCCGACTCCATCTCCTGACTTTCCTCCGATTGGCGAGTGCGGGAAAGCAGCCAACTGATCACCTGCGGATCCGAATAGGTGACATCCCAAGAGTTATGCCCCACTCCCGGGTACTCGGTATAGCGCACCTCCCCTCCTGCTTCCCTCAGTGCCTCCACCATGCGCCGGGACTCATCCACAGGAACAATCTCGTCTGCTTCGCCATGAAACACCCAAACCGGAATATTTTGCAGGCGTTGCGCGGCTCCGGCGTAATCCTTCTCTGGGCTCTCA
>JAJUGC010000153.1 GCA_029268325.1 Gammaproteobacteria bacterium
GCAAGCGCCCAAGCTTGCGGGCAAAACCCATACTCTATAGTAAGAACTCGCGGCCAACAGTTGACACTGACTATCCTGAACCCTACGATTCAGCCCCGAAAATCCTCCATTCACTGTGGCCTTAGGCTTCCTGCACATGCACGCTCAGCAAATTTACGAGACGGTCAGCAGCGACTTCCAAGCAGTCGATACCCTGATCAAAGAGCAACTGTTTTCCCGCGTCCCGCTGGTCGAAAGCATCGGCCGTTATATTACCGACAGCGGCGGCAAACGTATGCGGCCTCTCGTGGTACTGCTGACTGCCAATGCCGCGGGCCTGGCAAGTGACAGCGTCCGCCGGGACTGCATCAAACTGGCGGCCATTATCGAGTTCCTGCACACGGCAACCCTGCTGCACGACGACGTGGTCGACACCTCCGAACTGCGCCGGGGCCGCTCGACGGCAAACGCCAAGTGGGGTAACGCCCCCAGCGTGTTGGTCGGAGACTTCCTATACTCCCGCTCCTTTGAAATGATGGTGGAACTGCGCGATTTGGCGGTGATGGAGATTCTCTCCCAGGCCACCAGCATCATTGCCGAAGGAGAAGTCCTGCAGCTGATGAACGTGCGCAACCCGGATCTGACCGAAGAGCAATACATGGACGTCATTCGTAGCAAGACCGCCATGCTGTTCCAGGCCTCGTCCCACAGTGCTGCCGTTCTCGCCACCGATAACGTCGCCATCCAGGAAGCCATGCGCGACTACGGCCTTTACCTGGGCATGGCCTTCCAACTGGCGGATGATGTGCTGGATTATCGTGGCAGTGCCGAGGAAATGGGCAAAAACGTGGGTGATGACCTGGCAGAAGGCAAGTGCACGCTGCCCCTGATCCACACCATGAAAGTCGGCACCGAAGCCCAACGGAACCTGGTGCGCCAGGCCATTCGCCAGGCCGGATTGGAGCAACTACCCCAAATCCTGGAAGCGGTGGAGAGCTGTGGCGCTCTGGAACATACCCTGAACCTGGCCCACGCGTATGTAGAAAAGGCCGTGGCCTGCCTGGACGGCTTGGCGGACTCTCCCCATAAGGAAGCCCTGGCAGCCCTGGCCCGCTTGGCGGTTAATCGTTCAAAATAATTGCAGCTTTACGCCGGGCTTTCCCCTGCCACCGTTTCATACGCCTGTTCTGTATGTTATAAATCGGTTCAGTCGTTTTGAGGCAGTGGAAACCCGCCATGCACACTCCGATCACCATCGACGCCCTGCGCGTCATTGATGCCATCGACCGCAAGAAGAGCTTTGCCGCCGCGGCAAACGAGCTCTATCGGGTTCCCTCGGCGATTTCCTATACCGTCCAAAAGCTGGAAGAAGACCTGGGCGTTGAGATCTTCAACCGTAGCGGCCACCGCGCCGTGCTGACCCCGGCCGGACGCTACCTGTTGGAACAGGGCCGCGAAATCCTGCGCGCCGCCGACACTCTCAGCCAGACCACACGCCAGATCGCCAGCGGCTGGGAGCCCAAGCTGACCCTGGCCATCAACACCCTTCTCCCCCTCGAGAGCCTGTTGCCTCTGGTGCAAGAATTCCAGGAACAACAGCCCCAGGTGGAAATCCAGATTCTAGAAGAAGTCTTTGGGGGCGCTTGGGATGCCTTATTGTGCCGGCGCGCGGATCTTGCCATCGGCTGCGACATTGACAGCCGACCCGCCGGAAACTTCAGCCTGCACCCCCTGGGTGAGCTGGAGTTTGTCTATGCCGTAGCCCCCAATCATCCGCTCTGCAAAGAGCGCCAGCCTCTTTCACCGGAAACCCTGGCCCAATACCGGGCGGTGGTGGCCGCGGACTCTTCCCGGCACCTGGCCCCCCGCTCCGGCGGGATCTTTGAGAAGCAGCTTCGACTGACGGTGCCCAATATGGCCGCCAAAATTGAGGCCCAGCGCCAAGGGCTGGGCGCCGGTTATTTACCGAAACGGCAGATAGAGCCTTATCTGAACCGGGGCGAGTTGATCGCTTTGACCTTGGAGCAACCCCGCCCAGCCCTGGAACTCTACCTGGCCCACCGCTCCGAAGATCGGGGCCGGGCCCTGAAGTGGTTCGTCAAACGCCTGAGCTCAGAACCCAGATTCCAGCAATGGCTCAAGCCGGCAGTGGCTTCGCAACCATAAGCAGCCGGCTTCCACTCATCGCATCTCATCGCATCCCGACGCGTCAACCGGATACCAGCATATCCTTTGCCACCTGGTCACGCACCTTGCGATCAAGCAGTTGTTCAACCAGTGCGAGGGCATAGTCAATGGCTGTTGCCGGACCCTGGCTGGTAATACAGTTGCCCGACACCACTACTTTCTGGTCCGGAGCAGCAGGATTGGTCAGTTTCTCCCGCAGCGCCGGGAAACAGGTCGCTTCATGCCCTTCCAGCAAACCATGGGTTTCCAGCACGTAGACCGGGGAGGCACAAATGGCGCCGAACAGACGGCCGGACTCCTTCTGCTCTTGCAGGCGACGAATCAAGGGAGCACAGTCCCGCAGCCGCTCAGCCCCGGGCAAGCCTCCCGGCAAGCTGATCAAATCATAGGTTTCCGACGCACACTCCTCAAAGAGGCGATCGGCCACAATACGCGTCCCCCGTGCGGCAACGATTTCCGCACTCGGCTCGATGCTGGCCACCGTCACCTCGATTTGGGCTCGCCGCAGCACATCGATTTGGGCTACGGTCTCAATATCCTCCACGCCATTGGCAATAACGATCAAAGCACGTTTAGTCATCTTCATATTCCTCCGTTTTCTGGCCTGTCAGGCCCTTATCCTCTTTTATCTGACATCACTCACTGTTAAAGTGCGCGCGACACAAAACCAATGTTCACGCGTTCGCGCTAGGTAACAATCCCTCAACCACGAATGGACTTTGGGTACAGCGGACTGACCACCAGTGCAGGACCTATGTCATACACGAACAGCGACGCACAAGTCCAATGCAGCCCAGGTCGCCTTGCAGGTTGAGGAAGCGTTACGAAGTCTCACTGAACTGGACAGCATATAGATGATGCGGCAATTAACTGAACTGGATGCCTCTTTCCTTTATCTGGAATCAGAAAACTCTCCCATGCATATGGGAGGTCTCTACCTGTTTGACAACAGTGACCGGGAAAAGCCTCTGGATTTCGAAGAGTTTCGTCGGTATATCGAATCCCGCTTGCACCTGGCGGACTTCTTTCGCCAACGCCTGATCGAAGTTCCCCTCCATCTGGACCACCCTTACTGGGTAGATGACCCCGACTTCGACCTGGATCGGCACCTGCGCCATGTGACGCTGGAAAAGCCGGGGGACGAGCCCGCACTGCTGGAATTGGCAGCCAGCCTCCTGGCAGAGCCGTTGCCCCGCGACCGTCCCCTGTGGGAAATTTCCTTTATTGATGGCCTGGCGGCCCGAGAGGATGCTCCCTCTTCCTTTGCCATTCTAGTGAAAGTCCATCATGCGGCCATTGATGCAGCAACCGGTGAAGAAGTCATGGGCGCCCTGCTGGAGTTTTCGCCCACTCCCCGCAGCTTGATCCCTCCCCAACCCTGGCGCCCGAAGCCCTTACCTTCCAAGGCCCGGCTATTGGGCGGCGCCTATGGAAGCGCCCTTAACACGCCATTTCGCCTGGCCAGCCTCGCGAAGGATACCCTGGCCAGTGCCTTTTATGCCGTACTGGTCCAACGCTTGCGCAAGCTGAAGCTGCCTCCGGCCCTGTTCAGCGCTCCCCGCACCCTGTTCAACCTGCCGATTGGCCGTGAACGGGTCATTGGCTATGTGGAATTCCCCCTGGAGCGCTTTCGCAAGCTCAAGAAAGCCCATAGCGAGTTAACCGTCAATGACCTGGTCTTAGCGACCTGTGCCGAGGCCTTGAGCAGCTATCTCGCCAGCCACGGACGCCTCCCCCGGCGCCCCCTGATTGCCATGTCACCGATTTCCGTGCGCTCCAAGAACCTGCGCAGCCCGACCGGCAAACAGCTCTCGGCCATGCTCATTTCCCTGTCAACCGACGAGCCGGACCTGGCCCGCCGGATCAAGAAAATCCACGACAACGCGGTAGCCTCCAAAATCTATGGCCAAGCAATCTCCGCCGCGCGTCTGCGGGAGCTGATTCCATCCAGCATGGTAGGCTTGTCGGCCCGGATCTACACGGAGTTCCAGCTGGCACAACGACACCGCCCCTTGTTTAACCTGCCGATCACCAACGTGCCCGGGCCCCAGATCCCCTTATACCTGAACGGCGCCAAGCTGATCCGGCAAATCGGCACCGCTCCGCTGTTCGATGGTCTGGGGCTGGTGCTGGTGATCGTCAGCTACAACAGCAAGATCACCATCAGCGTGACCTCCTCCCCTTCAGTCCTGACCGACATGGACAACTTCCTGGCCCGCTTCCCAGAGGCGCTGGAAAATATGGAAAAGGCCCTGGATGGAGTGGATCTGGCAAGCCTACCGGAAACCGAAGCGGGCGGCGGCCAAACCCTGAACCGGCCAGCCACTCTGGGAGGTGCGATCACCGATATGGTGTCGCTGTTTTCGAACCTGTTCGAAAGCCTTCGCCATCGCAGCGAACGCTAGGTGGTGATCTCACGAACACCGCAGGTGGGTTCTGTGCGGTGGGCCCTGTAGAGCCCACCTCTCCAACCCTTTGACAGGAAAAAACGCCTATTCAAAGGCCCAGCGCAGGAACTCCTTCTTGTCTTCTGCGCTGGTCTGCTCCCAGAGCAACTTCAAGGCATCCAGATTGGAAACCTTTTCCCCTGAACCTTGGAGAGCGGCAGCATTGTGCGGGACGCTTTTGGGCAGCTCGACGTAGTCCTGGCTGACCGCCAGTCGAGTGCCGCCGTGATCCACCAGGGCCGCACTAAAACCAGCAGCAAACTGTTCAGCCTCGGCGCGGGAGGAGGGGCGATCGAACTCGAACGAATAGCGGTGTCCGGCAACGGCATTGAATGTCACTTGCCGCAATTCTGACTCAACCACATCCGCTTGCTTCTCGTTATTTTCCTTACGTCCCGGCGTCGCCCAAATGGATTTATAGCGGAATGCCACCGTCCGCTCGCCGGGCAGGATTTCATAAATCATTTCAAGGGAGTCAAGCAGGTAGGACTTAACGGGCACCCCATCGATGCTGTCGATTTCGATGTCGGCGGGCTTGAAAAGAGTCGCCACCTGGGCCGCATCACGGGCCTCGCCTTCATAGGTTCGCACCACACGGGATGCGGCAGTACAGGCCGCCAGGGTGGCAAGCGCCACAACCAACGCGACAACTCTGCCCATACGGGATGAAAATGCCATGATAAATCCTTGAAAAAGTGTCGTTGGAAAAACTCCTGACTCACCAGGAGGAGAAAAAGCAACGGATTCATTTTCGGCTGCGGTTCCACGTCTTGCAACCGCTGTCACATCTGGAAGGATGACTGCCGCTAAAAAACCGATTTTGTGCCCTTGATTTGCCGCCCAGGCAACGCAAAGATGTTAGAATAACCCGGTGACAGACAGATGACATTCCCTGCGGGAGGCAACGGGCATGCCTATCTCCGAACTCAGCAAACGCCAAGGCGAACAAGGCCCCATTCCGTTTCGTAGCAACCGTTTTTTCCGCGTGGGCGACAAATGGTATTTCTCGACCCGGGAAGGTTTCGACAGCGGCCCTTATGCCGACAAGCAGCGGGCCGCGACGGGTTTGAAGCGTTTTCTCGACGTGGTGAAGCTGCTTCCCCCGCACTAAACACCCGAGCATCACAGGCGTCTTAGAAAGAATCCAGAGCCCCACTGACCCGGTGCGCGACAAGCCCCGCCGTTCAGGGCGGAGAAGGATAGCGCGGACGGCGGAGCCGTCCTATAATGGCGTTGCTGCCGACAACCAAGGCAGCCTACGGCAGGGCATGCCGGAAGTAACGCTTGCTGAGAGA
>JAJUGC010000154.1 GCA_029268325.1 Gammaproteobacteria bacterium
CGCAGGTTCGAATCCTGCCCGGGGCACCATTTAAAATCAATCACTTACACCATCTCCCCCATCATCAAAAACACCTCAAAAACTGACTGCGCTACACTTTGCGCTACACAATTGCCAACTCTGAAGTAAAGTGCGTGGCATTTACCCCACCACCAAACTAACCCGCATCCCTTAGCTCTGCCGCCATTTCCGCCGGACTGATCACCACACCTTCTTCATCGCTGCTGGGAAATACCGCCAGCAGGGTGCCATCTTCTTCCATACCTGGCAGCCAGCGACTCGTCCAGGTTTTCAGGTCAATGGATTTTGGTGTGCAGTCGGACCAGTCACCGGTGGCCCATAGGGCGGCAAAGTCCGGGTGGGGCCAGATGGGGAAGCATTCGTCACCTTCAGAAGAAACAACGGCCCATCCTGAAGGACTGTACAGACTCCAGACCTGCCCATACTTGGCTACTTGGGAAATCAGGTACTGATAACGCTGCTCGGCAGGTAGTTTCTCCACGGACCGGAGTTCTTCCGGGCTCAGGGTGTAGGTCATGTCGAAATGTCTCCGCCGGAACCGGTTCGGCTCCTTTCCAAACCGCCACTCTCCAGCGACGGGATTTCATAAAGTTTCTATTTTGATCTGCTTTTCCCCTGCTACCAACTGGCAACCTGACACTAACGACACTCTTAGCCCCCTTTAAAAATATGAAATTGTCATCTTGAACAGTATTTTATAAGCGATGAATTCACACGCTCTGCACCGACCGCTTCGCTGACAGTCGTTCGGCAGGCAGGAAGGTGCTTGGTGGTAGCGAGCCTATGGGCACTCCAACCTTGCCCAACCTTTTTCCTTTATGGAGAGCAAGATGGTTCGTAGAAGGCGATCAGCATCTCGTCGTCATAATTATCAGAAGATACTGGTGGGTGGGGTTCTCGGCCTGGCCGCGGTTGCAGTGGCATTCACCCCCATCGACCATAACCCGCAACCTGAGGAGGAGAAGAGGACCAGTCACACCCCTGACTCTTTACCGGAGTATGACTTTTTCGTTGGAGCTGCTGGCAAGCCAGCTAAACCGTCTGACCTCCCAGACCTAAACATGTCAGCTGAAAGGCTCAGCCTCAATAGAACAGCCCCAAGCTTTGAGAGAGTCGCCAGCTCCCTTCATCATCCGACTTTTCTGGCCGATCTCAGCAACCTGCTGGCAGGCCCCGTTTCCACTTGGAGCATTCTGAAGGCGATCTGGCGGCTGGACAGCCGAGACAAGTTCAATTCGCTGTTGCTAGGTGATGGGCTGGCTTTTACCCCGACCAACCCTTCCCCCCTAACCAGCCGGAGCCTGACTGCCAGCCGGCCCCTGCTGCCAGGGCTCGATATTCTTTCTTTTGGGCTGGCGCTCAAAGTCAGTGCCAGCTGTGCCCTGTGCCATATGCCCGAACCCACCACCCTGGTGGAGCCCTCCCTTAATAGCGACCTCAGCTTGGGGCTACTGCGGGTGGTGGCCGGCACTCCCTCTGCCCTGTTTGCGCCCCTGTACAGGGCACCTTCTGAAGCAGCCTCCATGGCCAGCAACTATGGAGCGCCACGTGCCTCGGCAAAACCGGCGGTATTGGGAAAGCCCTCCAACCAACCCCTTCTGACCTGGCCTTCCCAGGTCATGGCCCCCCCCTGGTGAGGATGAAGGTGGAGAGTTCTTGGATTGCTTCAACAATGCTGGGAACGGACTATTTCCGTACCCAGCCATTGGAATAGATATAGTGGCCGGGGCGGGTCTTTTCGATCGCTTTCTTGCCGGCAATGGCTTCCACATTGGAAATACTGATGCCGTTTTTGTCAGCCAGCCTCTGGTACTCAGCCCTCCGCGCCTCGTTGATCAGCCGTACGATTTCAGCCGCATCCCCCTGGGCTTTCACCACTCCCAAGTAACCGTCCGGCTTTTCGCCGACCCAGCCTTGCTCCTTGGCCTGATCCAGCCTGGCCATGGCGTCTTGCAGGCTGAGCGCCAACGCCGGCGCGCCCATCAGTAACAACACCATCGCGAATACAGCTTTTAAATGATTTCGCTGAAACATGCTTCCCCCTTAGAACAAGCCGCTGGACTCACTGAACATCTCGTCCAGTTCGCGATCTACTTTAACGTAAATTTCATGTTCAATCTTAACGTTCAGATTGATATTGATCGGCTCGCTCGGCATTTCCATCTTGACTGTGGGTGTACAAGCCATCACCAACAAGGACATCAAAACCCCGAGCAAGGGGCGTACTATCACCATTGAGTATTCCTCGATCATGGACTCTTGGTTGCCTGACGCTGTCTCAGCGCTTCGTTGACACGTTTTTTGACCGTGTCGCTCAGGTTACTGGCCATTTGCAGGCTGGCGAGCAACATGGGCAGGTTTTCCTCCAGGTTAATATTGAGATGAACCGGCGGGCTGTCCCGCATTTGGGGGTTTCGCCCCTGCAACCGAACCCCCAGCTTCAACTGCCCGTCGTCAGCATAGGTAATATCGCTCGACAACAGAGAGTAGTGGAAATTCTCCAGTACTTCAGCCAACAGTTCCATCCGGGCATCATTCCTGGCCATGTTCCGAACCTGGTCGTGGCTGTATCGTAGCACTCCGCCCGGTGGGCGGGCATACAGACTTCCCTCCGCCACGGCAATCCCTTGGCTTGAGACCATTAGAGGCAAGTTTCCATCCAGGGTTCCATGCCCGCTTAGATCCTGGCTGGCATAGAGTTCCAGAATCCGGGAAAGGTCAATCCCACGAATCAACAGGGGAACCCGTACCGGGTTGTCCGACAGGTCAAAGTGAACGGGCTCCGCCCAGACTCGCCCGCCAAGCAGGCCCAGCTCCAGCTGCCTTAATGCCACCATTCCTTTCAGCAGATCCGAGCTTTGGCTGGTGTAGCTTCCTGCGATCTGCAAAGGCCCCATCTCTACCCCTGGATTGAGCCGCTTGACTTGCATGAACTGGCTGCCCAACATCACCTGCTCGCCCTCTTTGTGAAAGGACAAGTCTGCAGACAAGCCGTCCACGAGCATCCGGTCATAGATTCCGCCCAGATCCCATAATTGCATTCGGGCCTCCAACTCCAGGGGTTCCTCTTCCCCGGGAAACGTGACGCGCCCCTGAGCGGACAGTTTGCCCCGGGACACTTCCAGAAGTTCCGGCCACTGCTTGAGCAGTGCCGGCAAAGGATTGGCAGCCAGGAAATAAAGTTGCGGCACGGACCAGTCCAGAGCCATGGGCTGATCCGGTTGACGCAGGAAGCCATATTCAATGGTCAGCCCCCCGTGTGCCCTGGCCTCACCGCGGATGCTCAAGACGCCGTTTCCATAGCCAAGCACTCCCTGGCTCTGCCAAGATTGCGGATGGAGCTGATCCTGCACCAGGCGGGACGTTGCCAAACTCAATTGCCCTTGTAAGTGGGGCGACTCACCCTGCCCTTCAATCACAAAACCCGCAGTTTCCAGCCGGGCCTGTTCCAACAGGAGCTCCGGCAGCTCCAGCTGGTCCGCCCTGATCCAGGAGGCCGGCTCCAATTCGAGTCGATACTCATCCTGTCGCCAATGCCCCCGGGCATAAAGCTCCGCGGAGGCGTTTTGCAATCGCACTTGCGGTGCAAAGCCCACCTGGGGGCTGCGCAGCTGCAATCTGGCCTCTCGAAGCTCCGCCGTGACCGGCCCCTGCAGAGCCACCCTGATCTGCCCCTGCCCCACGCCGGCCAGCTCTCCCGAACTTTCCAGCTCCACCTCCAACAAGGGCTCTGTGCCTTCCAGGCCTTGCCATTCTCCCTGGGAGCGTACCTGTACTTGCACAGGCCCCGGATCAAGCCCCTCAAACCCTGCCAAATGCTCCACACCCGGCAAACGGGTCAGTTGTCCTTCGGCCTGTAACTGGTAGCGCTCAACCTGTCCGTTCTGAACATCCAGACGTAACTCCAAAGCTCCCTGGACCATCTCCACCAGGGGAGCCTTGGCAGTGGGCCCTAAGGTCGCCGTCAGGTTCAGCTCCCCATTTAACGCCGGTTGCAGTCCGCCCGCCGCCATTTGGGATGGCAGTTGCATATCCCAGTTGCCGGCAAGTGCCAGCGTGGACAGGGGCTGGAGCCATGCCGCTTTCTCCAGCTTCGGCTGCCACTGGGACAGCCATTGCAGCAGCCAGGGTTGATAGGCCCCTTCGCTCACCTGCCAGTGCCCCTGCCAACGCACCTTTTCGGCTTCTATGGAAGACACAGAAGCCTGCCCCCGGGTTGCGGGCATATCATCCGCATAAACTACAGCGGTCAGTTCTGCGCCCCCCTTAAGGGCTCCCTGAAGATCGATTTGGATCTTATGCTCCCCTTGCTCGAGACGAACTTGCAACGCGGCGGTTTGCTGTTGGAGCAGCAATTGAGCCGAGCCGGATAATTGACAGCGCCTGTCTGCACAAGGCAACTCTCCGTGGAATTGGCCGACAGAAATTTGACGGGGAAGCCAGTCTGGAACCGACCAATCTTGCGGGGCTAGTGTTTCATGGGCCAAGAAGGCCCCCCCGGTCACAGCCCCTGAACCCACAGAAACCTGTACCTGTTGCACCTGTGCCGTTTCGAACCGGGGTAGCCCGAGCCTCCAATACCAATCCAGGCGGATATCCTCCGCCTGGACTTCCAGCCTGCGATGCTTGCCAGAAGAGCTTCGTACAAAAGCGAGCCGCTCCAGTTCCAGGTGTTCCGCACTCCAGGATCGAACCTGTAGGTGGATGCCTTCAACTCCTTGGTTTTTCAGCCACCCGCGCAGATACCAGCCGCCGGCGAACAGCAACAGGCCAAGACACAAAACCAGTATCAGCACACCCCGGAGCAACCGAAACCAAAAGCTGCGACCTGGCACTTGGGAAGGTGGCGTTGCTGACGGCCCTACGGCTGGCTTTGAAGAAGAATGAGAAGGTTCAGTCATGACAGTAAAGCCGTTACAGCAACGGAGCCGGATTCAGACAAGATGCTTGATCGTCCCACACTCGAAGTTCCACCGGCATCAAGCCAATGGCCTATTTTTTGCTAGATCTAATGGGAGTGACAAACGATTGACGGATGAGAACATGGAGTCGATAGCATGAGCCTCATCAGCCCCGAACGCCAATATGCGATCAATTACGAAATCTCCCGGGAAACGCCCACGGCCCCTGCCGCTCCTAAAAAGGCAAAGCAGGCACCCGCCACACCTGAGCCCACGGCGAAAATCCTGCAGGACGATTTGGTGACCCTGCAGGGACACCAACAAGAGAAGCCCGTAACCAGCAAGATTCCCCTGCAAGACTTCCAGACCACGGTCGGTCAGGATCGGGCCATGATCCAGGCCACGCTCCGCAACAAGCTGGCGGAGTATGGATTGCGCCCCAACCTAAAAGCTGAAATTGTACGAGACGAGAGCGGCAAGCTGCGCCTGCTGGCCAATGCCCCGCAAACGGTCCTGTCACAGATCAACCAGGACCTGAACAACAACGGGGAATTTCGGGCGGCCTTCACCCGGCTCAGCCAAAATCAGCCGACTCTGGATTACGTAGCCAACGTCAAAAAATTGTCATCCGCCTACGGCAGTGCCAACAGGCTCTTCAATAGTCTGGTCAGCTCCCATGGGGATAACAATAGCCTGAGCGATATTGCCACCCGTTACGACAACCTCAAGCAAACCCTGGCTGCCGACTCAGCGGCGCAAGGTTTGGCCAACTCCAGTTACAGTTTTGTCATAAATGTCTGAGTCAGTGTACTTAATACACCAGGCTTGGCCCTCAACATCGAAAGGACAAACCCTATGGATTGCCTTCTCTCCCCAACCACCGGCCAGCCAAGTACAGCCCGCATCCAGAATAATCCTTAGCGGGCTGTACGGCCCGGTTCACTAGTCCGTCGTAAAGGGGGTTGGATCACCTTTGC
>JAJUGC010000155.1 GCA_029268325.1 Gammaproteobacteria bacterium
ATTCTTTTACCCACAGGTGCCTAGGCACCTGTAGTGTTCCCTGAAACTGCTGTGTAACGACTTGGTTGTGTAGCCATTTGGTTGTGTGGCTACTTGGTTAAGCGGCGACTGATCAGAAGCTGGCAATTGCCGCCGCACCCAAAGCCATCTGATAGAAGATTTGGGTTACATTGCTCCACAGTTGCAGCTTGTTGAGACGATCCACCTCCAGCGGTACCACAATGGTGTCACCTGGCTCCAGGGTGGTTCGCTTTCCACCAAACCAGGAGGACTTCTTCGGAATCCAGACCGAGCCATTGGCCTTCACCACATAGACCTTGCTGGCATCAGCCTTACGGGTGAGGCCGCCGCTGCGGGACAAGTACTCCTCCACTGACAGATGGGGCTCGTAGATATGGCTGGTGGCGTACTGAACCTCGCCGATCACACTGACAGACTGGGGAATCTGCGGCACCCGCAGTGTGTCGCCATCCTGAAGGACAACATCCTGGGCATCCACCTGGGCCAGGATTTCTTCCAGGTTGATTACCAGGCGCCCCAGGGGCTTGGCGGTCTGGACTTTGTCTAGCAAGGCCTGGAGCTCTCCAATGTCCGCAGCGCTCGCCGGGCGAGTACTCCCCTGATCTTGTAGCTGCATTGATGCCAAATCTGCCTGCAGACGCTGACTGGCTTCCTGCAGTCGGGCGGCTTCCAGCTCCTTCAAGGATTGGCGAGTAAAGAGGGCACCCTTGGGATAGGCATTGCTGGTTAAACCACCCGCCCGTTGCAGAAGTTGGGACAGGGTTTCCCCTTTACGCACCCGATAAGTGCCCGGAAAGCGCACTTCGCCGGCAAGCATGACTTCCAGCCGCTCGGCATAGTCGGGAATGGATTTGACCGTCAGCACATCCAGTGCCTGCATGGGAAGATCCAAGGCTGGGTTGTCGTAAGCCCGGGCTAGGTTGATATCCAGGATTTCCACTGTGGCTTCATCCTGGCTGGCCAAGACAGACCGGCTCACTTCCGCCGTGACGGTGTAAGAAGAATCCTTCAGACCACCGGCGGCCTGGATCATATCCATGGCTGTGGCCCCCTCCGTGAGCGGGTAGCGGCCGGGAAGCTTCACATTACCGACCACCTCCACAATCAGGGGCGGCTGGCCGGCCCGGGCCTGGGCCTGGAGCCGCTCCAGAACCGGTTTGAGCAAACGGGCACGGTGGTATTGCAAAGCTTGAGCTTTAGAGCGCTCGGGCCTGTCGGCCGCATTAGCCCCTTCAGCCTGCTCCAACTCTTTTAATGCCTTGTTGTCTAACAGCTCATCACCCGCTTGATAACGCTTGAAGACCAATAGCTGATCCCGCTCCTGCAACTGGACGTCCGCCGCAGAGCCCGGCTGCATAATGGCGTCGCCCAGATTCACGGCAATGGTCTTGATGTCCTTGCGTTCGTTGATTTCCCGCACGATCAGGGCATAGTCCAGGTCGGCAGACTCTTTAAGATCGTGGCGGATCGATTTGAACAGAGAGCTGACTCGTAACCCGGGCTGCCAATCATAGTGACCAGGCCGTACCACGGCGCCCTGGACTTTGACAAAGCCTTCCACCAAATCATTGACGGAGGCAACGGTGATGGAGTCGCCGTTTTTCACCGCGAAGGACGCGCCGGCACTGGTGGTGAGATCCACATCCAGGATGCTGCGCTGGAAGTCCTTGGCGACCCGCTCCACCTTGGTGAACTTGGGAGAGGCACCAGGCAGATAGCCGCCGGCGATCTCGACAAGATCCCGAATGCTGGATTCCGTTTTCAGCTCATAAATTGCAGGGCGGCGGACTTCGCCTTGAATCGCGGCTGTAGTGCCTACCGGCGGAATGAAGATCACATCGCCGGGCATCAGGCGCTGGTCATCGCTGGTATCGCCCCGTAACAGGAGGTCATACAAGTCCAGCTCTGCAACTAGCTTGCCTTGGCGCTTGAGCTGGATCTTCCGTAGCGAGCCGGTTTCTTTCACGCCACCACTGACGAACAGGGCGTTGGTCATAGTCGACAGGGAGCTCACGGTATAGGCGCCGGGAGTGCGCGCCTCGCCCAGCACAAACACCTGCATACTACGCAACTTGCCCAGGCTTACGGCGGATTCCACACCGATGTACTTCTCCCGCGCCCAACGGTTCAGTTGCTGCTTGAGTTCATCAAAGGAAAGCCCCGCCACAGGCATGGGGCCGGACTGGGGTAACTGAATGGTGCCATCTCGCGTGACGAGCAACTCCAGTTGCTGGTTTTCCTTGCCGAACAGTTGCAGGCGAATGGTGTCGCCAGGCCCTATGATGTATTCCGCCGGAATGGGAATTTCCGTGACTGGTGCAAAGGTGCTGGGCACACCCGCAAAAAGGTCATAGCCAAAAGGCTTGAGTTTGGCTTGGTCGCCCACCCGCAATGGATTGAGGAGATCGAGCTGTGTTTGGTATCCCGTTTTTCCGTAACCTAGCTGGCTTTGGTCGGAGTTGTTCAGGGGCTGGACGACCTGAGGCTGGGTGAGTGTCCGGGGCGTGGACACTGACTGGCCAGCGGTAAACTGCGCGGGATCAATTCCATATTGGCGGGCAATCATCTCCTGTTGGGCCCGAGGCAGGGACTTGAACTGCTCGATTTGTTCCTGGGTGATGTTGGCAGGTAAAGACTGGGCCACAGCCATGCTTGCCCATAGATAGAGGCCACATATCAACAGCAGGCTTTGAACAAAGTACTTTCTTATTACCTGGCACATTGCCATTGCCCGAAGACTCCTATAGTGAGTAACCATAACGCTGTCGCTATTCATTCCTTGTAACCCTGTTCAAAACCGATACTGCCAGGAGGCGCCCACGGCGAATTCAGACATTTCACCACCTACAGTTTGCAACTTGTCGTTCATCCATTGTCCCCAGAGCGTGGTCCGGCCATTGAGGAACACGAACCGGTAAGCCAGGTCCAGAATCCACAGATCCTGTGATGTTGAGGGGATTAGGTAATGCTTGGCGTGTTCATCGGGAACGGCGGCGCGGCTTCGGCCATCCTGATTGAGTTCCGCCCGCGACAGGGCCAGGGCCAGATCACTGCCGGAGGAGAAAAAGTTAATAGCCCCCAGGGTCAGCACCCGGGCATCACTATCCCAGGTGGCAGCCAGGTTGCGGCCTCGATACCGGTAGCCGGTTCTATACAGGCCGTGTTCGTAGGCCACATTGTAGAGACGGCCTTCAAACAGGCTGCCCACCACGGTGTCTGCATATTCCAGGTACAAACGCTGTTCGGAACTGGCGAGTTGAGTCGCCATGTCCAAACCAAGCAAATTGAAGCGCTTGCTGGGAAAGCCACCAGCCTCATCTTCGCCCACTGTTTGGGCATAGATACCCAGGCTGGCTTGGCCCAACGGGAATCCATAGCGGAAGTCGATACCGCCTAACTGGTTGCCTGGTTCGTCTTTTCTCCCTTCTTCGGTATAGACGTTATCTTCCGTGCCCAGCATCAGATCGAAGAGGTTAGACAGGCTCTCGGGCCGTCCTTCCCCGCCCCACTGGGCCGTGCGGGACAAGCCGATCTCCAGGCGTGAGATGGGCATAAAGGCAAACCGGGCGCCCAGGAGCTTGGCCTCTGGAATATGACGGCTGCTTTCCAGTTGCCCGCCAAAGGCGGTGAAGGTCCAGGGGCCGATCCATGAAAGCCAGCGGGACTCCGGTGCAAGGGCCTGCTTGCGGTTGAACCAGAAACCGGGCACTGGTCGCGCATTGGAGGATAGGATCAAGCTGGTGTGCCAGCCCGGCCCCCACCAGCGTTCGATAGCTCCCGCACCGAACACCCAGTTGCCCAGGGTGATGGCCGCGTAGGAGCCGTCCAGCCGGTACTCCTTGTCGTCCTGGGCGTCAAAGGCATAGCTGGGGCTGATACCGATGGTCGCCCATTCCCCGGTCCACTCAATGTGCTTGCCGATCTCACCTTTTTCACGGGGCAAGCTGGCAAAGCTGCGAAACAGGAGCGGGTCGGAGGCCCCGTTGAACTCAACCTCGACGCGAAAACCCAGTTTGGCCTGCTGGCTTTCCTCAAACTGGACATAGGCCAGGCTTTGCATGAGCAATGCGTCGCCATAAGTCGAAGTCAGGCCAGATGATTGGACAAGCCCTTGAGTGTCGACCCACATCACTGGCCAAGTCGTCAGGGGCGTGTGTAGTAATCCACGGTCCGACAGCACCTGGAGACTGTGGCGCATGCGCAGATCACCTGGATCTATCCAGGGAGCAGCAGACACAGACAAAGAAAAAGCTGCCGCTACACAAACAGCAAAAATGGCTTTGATGCCAGATCGCAACACAACAATTACCTGAATAGGAAGGTGAAAAACTGCCCCATGAACCAATCGAGAGTTGTCGAAGCTATTTCGCAGAGAGGTTTTATCCAGGCAAACCACTGGCCTGAGCGGCAAAGTACAGTTCTACGGCATTACATCCGTCTCAAAATCGCTTGTGGTCCAACTCTTAGCGCTTGCCCGTGAACAGCGCCCCATTAGGGGGCGTGGTAAAATTGGGGAGCAAGAGTACCCCAAAAGGTTATAATTTGCCACCGAAAGATCCAGCAAAACTACTCAAACTAACCAATGCTTGACGAATCGGTACGTTTTTACAAAATCCAGAAAAACCATTTAAGTTCAGGCAAATACAGAAGACAGGCACATATAAACGAACAGAGACGAGTGAGCGCTTCGATAAACTCACCCGCCCCGGTGTTGTGAGCCTTATGATGAGTGAGGAATCGCGACGTTCGCCTCCGGCAGCAGCTCCATGAACTTCTGCTGTAGTACATGTTTGGCGCCTTCGTCGCCATGCACAATCCGAATCTCTCGGGGTTTCTTGCGCATCCGCTTAACGAAATTGATTAAGTCTTTTTGATCCGCATGGGCAGAGTAGCCGCCAATTTTGTGGATCTTGGCCCGGATGTCATAGCGTTCGCCATCTAGTTCCACATAGCCGTTGCGGGGGCCATAGGTGAGGATGTCCCGCCCGGGCGTGCCTGCGGCCTGATAGCCAACAAACAGAATGTCGTGCTTGGGGTTGCCCAACATGGCCTTGAGATAGTTCACCACGCGCCCGCCAGCACACATACCGCTGGCGGCCAAGACCACAGCCGGACGCGTAGAGGTGGCTAAATGCTGCACCAGACGCATGTGATCCGCATGGTCATTCACGGTAATCAGCTGTTCAAAGGACAAGGGATGGCGCCCCTGGCGCAACTTGCGGCGGGCCTCGGCGTCCCAGAAGGGTTTGAGCTCCCGGTAGATCTGGGTAAATCGGGCCGCCAGGGGCGAGTCGACAATAATCGCCAGTTCCTTCCAGCGCAGGTTCGGGGCCACTTCCCCATTCAGGTTGCGATGGATAATTTCCTCCAGCTCATAGAGGATTTCCTGGGTACGGCCAATGCTGAATGCGGGAATCAATACTGTGCCGTTATCCGCCAGGGCCCGTTCCAAAACCGCCTGCAAACGCTGCTTGCGCAGGCGTCGGTCTTCATGGAGCTGGTCGCCATAAGTGCTTTCAATCACCAACCGGTCACAGCCATAGGGTGCCTTGGGGGCTGGCAAAAGAGGCGAATGGGGCGCCCCCAGGTCGCCGCTGAAAATAATGCGCTCTCTCTTCCCTGCCCTAACACCCCGCCCCTGCTCTGGAACGGTCTTACCCATCACAGGACAGTCGAACTCTACATAGACGGAGCCAAGGATATGGCCGGCCCGGTGCAGGCGAAGCTGTGCGGCATGCGCGGCGAACAGCCGGTTGACCTGGGCGTCGTCGCGTTCGAGCAGGCCTTCCAGTTCCTTCAGGAAGTCGTCGAGCGCCGCGTCGTCGAGCGGCGCCACGGCCGGCGCGGAGGGCGCGGACAGTGC
>JAJUGC010000156.1 GCA_029268325.1 Gammaproteobacteria bacterium
GGTGGCCCTGATCGCACTCCTCGCCTATACCGGCTCCTTTGTGCCTGCAGCCCGGGCGGAAATCGGCCCCATCGACCGGATTTTCACCCGCATGGGTTCCTCCGATGACGTGGCCGGCGGGCGCTCCACCTTCATGGTGGAGATGACGGAAACCGCCAACATCCTCCACAACGCCACGCCCCACAGCCTGGTATTGATGGACGAGGTTGGCCGGGGCACCAGTACCTTCGACGGGCTGTCCCTGGCCTGGGCCAGTGCCGAGTACCTGGCCCAGCACAGCCGCGCTTTCACCCTGTTTGCAACCCACTACTTCGAGCTCACAGCCCTGCCGGGCGAACAGCCCAGCGTGGCGAACGTGCACCTCACGGCCACGGAACACGAGGATTCCATCGTGTTCCTCCACAGTGTCCACGAAGGCCCGGCGAGCCAAAGCTATGGTTTGCAGGTCGCCCAACTCGCGGGTGTGCCCCAGACCGTGATCCAGCAGGCTCGCCAAAAGCTCCGCCAGCTGGAGACCGACTCAGCGCCACAAGCGCCCACGGCTCCTACTAGCAGCAAACCGGAGCCACAGGTGATCCAGGCCGATATGTTTGCCAGCCTGGAGCCAAGCCTCGTAGAGGAAAAACTGCAGGCAATCGACCCCGATGAACTGACACCGAGAAAAGCATTGGAAGTTATTTACGAGCTGAAAAAGCTGTTGAAATAAACTTGATGAAAGAAACCGGCCGGCTTTTGTAAGTTCAGGCTTTGTTAGTTATCGACTAAGGCCCTGAAAACAAGGAAAAATAGAAAACAAGATAAAAGCAATGTTTAGTAGCCTTTAAGGAATAAGCCTATAACGCTTCTATCTTGTTGACTCCCTTGCCGCAGGGTATAGCAAAACTTACAATATCCGAGCTACATGTTATAACACCCGGCGACCAGAATAAGGCCTACCGGAGACACTAGGGATCAAACCATCATGACTTTTGTTGTTACCGATAACTGTATCAAGTGCAAATACACCGACTGCGTAGAGGTTTGCCCGGTCGATTGCTTTTATGAAGGCCCGAACTTTCTCGTGATCGACCCTGATGAGTGCATTGATTGCGCCCTGTGCGAACCGGAGTGCCCGGCGGAAGCCATTTTCTCCGAAGACGAGCTGCCACCGGATCAGGTGCAGTTTATCGAGCTCAATGCGGAGCTGTGTCAAGTTTGGCCGAACATCACCGAGAAGAAAGATCCGCTGCCGGATGCCAAGGAGTGGGATGGCGTCAAGGACAAGCTCAAATACCTGGAACGCTAATCCTGTTTCAGACGCTCAAAGGGCCGTTACAACGGCCCTTTTTTTGAAGACTGTTTTATATGATTCCCCACTGGGAACTACGGGGCTTGCGAGCCCTGCTGAGTCTCCCGCAAGCGCTGGTAAGCCGCCACAGCCTCCCGATACTTCCGTTCATTTTCCTCAAGCTTTTGTGGATCATAGGCATGACGCGAGGACGTCCGCTTGGGCTTGGGTTTAGATGAGTCCTGCATCTGTAAAACATCGGCCCGTTGGGCCTGGGGTGCCCGGTCGCCAAAGTGCGTGACGCCGTATTCATCCACCCAGCGATACACCTGGGCCTGCACGGGCATGCTCGCCACGAGGAATGCTCCTAAGAACATCGCTGTCAGCCTTCCCATAACAACCTCAAACACTCACTCCGGGTCGAACAGATCGCGGATAGCCGCCTTGACCGGTGCAAATGAGCGGCGGTGCACCGGAGTCACCCCCAGCCGTTCGATTGCCTCCAGATGTTGGCGCGTGGGATAGCCTTTGTGAACCGCCAAGCCATAACCTGGATACAAGGCATCCAGCTCCACCATTTCCTGGTCGCGCACCACCTTCGCCAGAATGGACGCCGCACTGATGCAGGCAACCCGCCCATCGCCTTTGACCACAGCCTCGCAAGGAACCTTGAGCTCGGGGATGCGATTGCCGTCCACCAGCACATATTCCGGCGCCAGGGACAAGCCCTCCACCGCCCGCTGCATGGCCAACATGGAGGCATGGAGAATATTGAGACGGTCGATTTCCGCCACATTGGCCCGCGCCACACACCAGGCCAATGCCTTGGCGCGAATCTCGTCCGCCAGGGCCAGCCGCTTCTTTTCGGTGAGCTTTTTGGAGTCGGCCAATCCGACGATAGGCTGCTGAGGATCCAGAATCACCGCCGCCGCCACAACATCGCCCGCCAAGGGCCCGCGCCCGACCTCATCAACGCCGGCCAGCAGGTGGCCTTTGTAGGCACAGACGAAAGGTTCGATCAGAGCACTCATGACGACAATGGGGCTCCCTTACCCTTGAGCAGTTCCACCACGGCTTCGGCGGCCCGCTCACTGGCTCCCCGACGGATCTGCTCGTGAATCAGGCTGTATTCCCGCTGCAACTTGTCCGGGTCGATCTCATAGCGCAAGTGCTTGAGAAGGGCCTTGCCCAGCTCCACGGGATTGGCCCGCTCCTGAATCAGCTCCGTGACCAGTTCCCGCTGGGCCAATAAATTGGGCAATGAGATATAAGGAGCCTTCATCAGACGCTTCATAATGCGGTATGACGTGGGCGCCAAACGGTAGGCAACCACCATGGGCCGTTTCAGCAGAAGCGCTTCCAGCGTGGCTGTGCCAGAGGCCAGCAAGACCGCATCGCTGGCCGCCATCACTTCACGGGAACGGCCATCGATGATCTGCACCGGCAGATCCGGTGCGATCTGCGCGGCAATCTCCTGGATCTGTTGGCGCCGTTCCTCATTGGCCGCAGGAATCACACATTCCAGATCCGGTAGCCGCTGGCGCAGCCATTGGGCCGTGGCCAGAAACACCTCTCCCAGACGTTGCACCTCCCCCGCCCGACTCCCCGGCAGGATCGCCAGTTTCTGGCCCTCTAGTGACAGCCCCAAGGCCTGGCGCGCGCCCCGTTGATCCGGCTGCATGGGAATCTGGTCGGCCAGGGGGTGGCCCACAAAGCACACCGGCACTTGGTGCTCTTCATAGAACCTGGCTTCAAAGGGAAACAGGGTCAACATCAGGTCCACGGCCCGGGCGATCTTGAAAATCCGATTCTGCCGCCAGGCCCATACGGAGGGGCTGACATAGTGAACGGTGGGGATACCGGCACGGCGCAGTTGCAGCTCCATGCCGATGGTGAAATCCGGCGAATCAATGCCGATAAAGACATCGGGGGGTGAATCCAGAAAATGACGCACCAAGCGGCGGCGGATGCCGACGAGCTCCCGCAACCGCCCAAGCACCTCGACCAGCCCCATGACCGCCAGGCGTTCCATGGGCACATGGCTGCGAAACCCCTGGGCCAGCATCAGCGGGCCCCCGACTCCCTCAAACTCCGCGTCGGGGAAACGGGTGCGCAGGGCTTGCATCAGGCCGGCGCCCAGAATGTCTCCCGACATCTCGCCCACCACAATACCAATACGCAGAGGCCGGCTCCCGGCAGTTGGATTCATGGGTTATCGAATGATGCCGCGCTCGGAGTTCAGGATGGATTCCCGGAACAAAGCCACAGCCGGTTCATGTTTTTCGGCCTCTTTCAGCTGTTCCAGAGCCTCCTGCAACGAGAGTCCCTGACGGTACACCGTTTTGTAGGCGCGCTTCAGTTCCTGGATGGACTCCGGCGAGAAGCCCCGACGGCGCAAGCCTTCCACATTCAGCCCATGGGGCTGGGCGGACTGGCCACTGGCCATGACATAGGCCGGAATATCCCGCAGCACAATACTGCCGCCGGCACTCATGGCATAGGAGCCAATCTTGCAAAACTGATGCACCAGGGTTCCGCCGCCGAGCACCACATAGTCACCCACACGGACATGGCCCCCCAAGGTGGTGTTGTTGGCCACAATCAGGTGATCGCCCAGGATACAGTCATGGGCAATGTGCACGTAGGCCATCAACAGGTTGTGGCTGCCGATCCGGGTTTCACCCTGATCCTGCACCGTGCCACGGTGGATGGTGCAACTCTCGCGGATGACGTTGTTGTCACCAATGATCAGACGGGTCGGCTCTCCCTTGTACTTCTTATCCTGACATTCCTCTCCAATACTGGAGAACTGGAAGATCTTGTTGTTGCTGCCGATCGTGGTCGGGCCCTTGATCACCACATGGGAGTGGATCACCGTTCCTGGGCCAATCTCCACATCATCCCCGATATAGGTCCAGGGTCCGATTTCAACATCTTCGGCAATCCGTGCTGAAGGAGATACAATTGCTTGCGGATGGATTGCCATTAAACTTCCCTCGCCGCCGTCACAATTTCCGCTTCACAGGCCAATTCGTCGTCCACCAGGGCCCGACAGTCAAATTTCCACATGCCCCGCTTATCCATCAGGAAGCTGGATTCCATCACCAGCTGGTCGCCTGGCACAACCGGTCTGCGGAAACGGGCCCGATTGACGCTCACCAAGTAACAAGCATAGCCATCACTTGGTTTCTTGTCGTGGGTAACGAAGCCGAGAATACCAGAAAGCTGTGCCAGGGATTCAATGATCAGCACCCCCGGCATAATGGGGTTTTCCGGAAAATGGCCGTTAAAGTAGGGCTCGTTGAAAGTAATGTTCTTGTAGCCCTTAATCGAGTGTCCCTTCTCGATGGACGTCACACGATCCACCAGCAAGAAGGGATAACGATGGGGTAAGTATTGTAGGATTTGGGTCAGGTCCATCATTAGGAACGGCCTCAGTTCGAAGATGAGCTGCCCTTTTCCAGCCGGCGGATCCGACGAGCAAGCTCGTCGAGCTGGCGGAAACGGGCTGCATTTTTGCGCCACTTGGCGTTCGGTTCGACCGGAACACCCGACGAATACAGGCCGGGCTCCCGGATGCTATTGGTCACCATGGTCATGCCGGTAATCTGGACCTTATCAACAATTTCAAGATGACCGGCAATACCCACCGCCCCGGCGATCACACAATAGCGACCAATGCGGGTGCTGCCGGAAATTCCGGTACAGGCGGCAATGGCGGTATGGGCGCCGATTCGGACGTTGTGGGCGATCTGGATCTGGTTATCGAGAATGACACCCTCTTCAATGACGGTGTTGTCCAAGGCGCCACGGTCAATGGTGGTGCAGGCTCCGATCACCACGTCGTCGCCAATCACCACGCCCCCGAGCTGGGCGATGCGCTCCCAGCGGCCCGCATCGTTGGCAAACCCGAAGCCATCGGCCCCGATCACCGCACCGCTGTGAACAATGACCCGACGCCCCAAGGTCACGCCCGCATAAAGGGTGACATTGGGGTGCAGACAGCAGTCATCACCAATGACCGAGTCTTCGCCCACGTAAACATTGGCCAGCAAGCGGGCATTTTCGCCAACCACAGCGCCCGGAGCGATCACCACCCCCGGCCCGATCACGGCGGACTCGGCCACTTTCGCCTGCGGACTAACCACGGCAGAGGCATGGATGCCGCTGGCCTGGCTTGGCTCCCGCTCAAAGAGCCGGCTGAGCTTGGCATAGCCTAAGTAAGGGTTATCCAGGATGATGGCATCGCTGGCGCACATCTCGGCTTCCGCCGGGCGGACCAGCACTGCCGAAGCCTTGGTCTGGGACAGGTATTTGGCATAGGCGGGATTGGCCAAAAAGCTGATTTCTCCTGGCCCCGCGTCTTGCAGTGTATTGATCGCGTGAATGCTCCTGGCCGGATCCCCTCTCAGCTCTCCGCCCAGAAATTCCGCAATTTCCCCCAACGACAATGTCTTACTCTGTTTCATAATTATCAACACACCAGGGCGGCTCCCAATCTTGTGCTGCCACCCTTTCACCAACGAAGACTGGGGCTCCGCCTAATCCATGTAGCGGATATCTATTGTTTATTCAGGA
>JAJUGC010000157.1 GCA_029268325.1 Gammaproteobacteria bacterium
CTACATCAAGGTCAACGAGCGCGGCAAAGGCATGGAAGGGCTCCAGTCTCCGATTCTGAAGTTTATTCCCGAAGACAAGGTGCAGGCGATTCTGGACCGGGTTCAGGCAGAAGACGGTGATATCGTGTTCTTTGGTGCCGACTCCGCCAAGATCGTCAGCGAATCCCTGGGTGCGCTGCGGATCAAGCTGGGCCACGACCTCAATCTGTTTACCAGTGAGTGGGCTCCCCTGTGGGTAGTCGACTTCCCTATGTTTGAAGAGAACGATGACGGCAGCATCAGTGCATTGCACCACCCGTTCACTTCGCCCAACTGCTCGCCGGAAGAGCTGGAAGCCAACCCGCTGGCCGCTTTGTCCCGTGCCTATGACATGGTGCTCAACGGTACCGAGCTCGGTGGCGGTTCCGTGCGTATCCATCGTAAGGATATGCAGCAGGCCGTGTTCCGTGTATTGGGTATTTCGGCTGAAGAACAGCAGGAAAAATTCGGCTTCTTGTTGGATGCCCTCAAGTACGGCGCGCCTCCCCATGGTGGATTGGCATTCGGACTGGACCGTTTGGTCATGCTCATGAGTGGCGCCAGCTCCATTCGGGAAGTGATTGCATTCCCGAAAACGCAAAGTGCTGCCTGTGTCATGACCCAGGCGCCCAGCGAGGTGGATGCCAAGCAATTGCGGGAGCTGAACATCCGGGTGCGTAAGCCTGACGCGGAATGATGCCGACGGGTAGACAAAACTAATAATTGACCATCGATCAATTTCGAGGTGATACATGGCTGGACATAGTAAATGGGCCAACATCAAGCATCGCAAGGCTGCGCAAGACGCTAAGCGCGGCAAGATTTTCACCAAACTGATCCGGGAGTTGACGGTGGCTGCCCGCAATGGTGGAGGCGATCCGGCGGATAACCCGCGGCTGCGGGCCATCATTGACAAGGCCCTTGGTGCCAATATGCCCCGTGACACCATTGACCGGGCCATTGCCCGCGGCGTGGGAGCTGACGACAACGAGAACGTTGAAGAGCTGACCTATGAAGGTTATGCGCCAGGCGGTGTGGCGGTGCTGGTCGAGGCCATGACCGATAACCGCAACCGCACCGCCAGTGAAGTGCGTCATGCCTTTAGTAAGCATGGCGGCAACCTGGGCACCGACGGCTCCGTGTCCTACCTGTTTAGCAAGAAGGGAGAGATTTCCTTCGAGCCGGGCGCGGACGAGGATAAGATCCTTGAAGTTGCCTTGGAAGCAGGTGCCGACGACGTGGTGACCAACGACGATGGCTCCATCGACGTATACACCACGCCGGAAGCTTTCGGTGCGGTCAAGGATGCCTTGGATGCGGCTGGGCTGGAAGCGGTCAGTGCGGAAGTGGGTATGATCCCCTCTACCCAGGCGCTGATCGATGATCTGGACACGGCCCAGAAAGTCATGAAGATGATCGACATGCTGGAAGATCTGGACGATGTCCAGAACGTGTTCTCCAATGCTGACTTCTCCGCAGAGGTCATGGAGCAACTCAACGCCTGAGCTGGCTCCCTCTCTAGCCCTGCTGCCTGGCAGGGCGGGCCGAAGTACTGACTTCAAGCAAGGCCGGGCCTTCCGGTTTGGCTTTGCTGAAGTCGGCTCTAAGTGTGGCAATCCTCTTCAGGCTGTTCTATGCTGAAACGAACTGTCTAAAATTACAGTGTTTCAGGTCTAGAGGCAGGGGCTCAGCAGCTCCGAGCCGAACCCTTCTCTCACCATTAAAAGACGGTACCCATGACCAGAGTGCTAGGCATCGATCCGGGGTCGCGGATCACAGGCTTTGGCGTGATCGAAATCGCCGGGGGCCAATCCAGCTATGTGGCCAGCGGCTGCATTCGACTGGGGGAGGGAGAGCTACCCCTTCGCTTGGGAAAGATCTTCCAGTCACTGTCGGAAATCATCCAAACCTACAATCCCTCTGAGGTGGCCATTGAGCAAGTGTTCATGGCCAAGAACGCGGACTCCGCCCTCAAGTTGGGGCAGGCGCGGGGCGTGGCGATTCTGGCGGCGGTGGAGCAGGGTTTGCCGGTGTCGGAGTATGCAGCTCGTAGTGTGAAACAATCCGTGGTGGGGCGTGGCGATGCTGACAAGACCCAGGTGCAGCATATGGTGATGTCCTTGCTGAAGCTGAATAAACGCCCCCAGGCGGATGCAGCCGATGCGCTGGCCATTGCCCTGTGCCATGCCCATACCATGCAGAGTCTAGTGCAACTTGCGGGATGCCGGGGAAGTCGGCGTGGCCGCTGGAGATAGTAGAGAATGATAGGACGTATCCAGGGGGTTTTGCTGGAAGTGGATCCGCCTCAGGTTCTGGTGGATGTACAGGGAGTCGGCTATGAAGTGGAGCTGCCGACCTCGGCATTGTACCAGCTGCCTCAGGTTGGGAGTAAGGTCGTATTGCATACCCACTATGTGGTGCGCGAGGATGCCAATTTGCTGTATGGCTTTCCGGGCAAGCGGGAGCGGGAACTGTTCCGGCTGCTGATCAAGGTGAACAGTGTTGGGCCCAAACTGGCCCTGTCGATTTTGTCTGCACTGGAGCCGGCGGCCTTTGTGCGCTGTGTGGAGGACGAGAACATCAGCGCCTTGACCAAGGTGCCCGGCATTGGGCGTAAAACCGCCGAGCGACTCCTGGTGGAAATGAAAGACCGCCTCAAGGATTGGGCTTCCCAAATCGGTGATGATGCTGGCCTGTTCCGCAACGAAGCGGTGGCCGTGACCGGCCAGAAGGATGTAGATGAAGCCCAGGCGGCGCTGGTGTCGTTGGGCTATAAACCTGCTGAAGCCGCCCGGGCGGTCAGTGGTGTGGCGAAGGAAGGCATGACGGCGCAAGAGCTGATTCGCGAAGCGCTCAAGGGCATGGCAAAAATTTGACGCCAAAGATAAGATGCTTTGGTTACACCTCTTCCAGGGCGGGTTTCGGACGAACCTGCCCTTTAGCTTGTAGAGAAGTTGATGATCGAAGAAGACCGACTGGTGTCGCCGCAATCCGGCGCGTCTGAAGAGTTTCAGGATCGGGCCATTCGTCCCCGTAGCCTGGATGAATATGTGGGGCAGCCCGCTGTGCGGGAACAAATGAGTATCTTTATCCATGCCGCCCGCTCCCGGCATGAACCTCTCGATCATACCTTGATTTTCGGGCCGCCGGGGCTGGGGAAAACGACCTTGGCCAATATTATCGCCAATGAGATGAATGTCTCTCTCAAGTCCACCTCGGGGCCAGTGTTGGAGCGGGCAGGGGACTTGGCGGCACTGCTGACCAACCTCAACGAAGGCGATGTGCTCTTTATCGACGAGATTCATCGCCTCAATGCGGCCGTGGAAGAAGTACTTTATCCCGCCATGGAAGACTATCAACTGGATATCATGATTGGCGAGGGACCGGCGGCGCGTTCAATCAAGCTGGATCTTCCTCCCTTTACCCTGGTGGGGGCGACGACTCGGGCAGGGCTGTTGACTGCGCCCTTGCGGGATCGTTTCGGCATTGTGCAGCGCCTGGAGTTTTACGACACCAAGGATCTGACCCATATCGTGACCCGCTCCGCCCGCTTGCTCGGCATTGATATTGAGCCCGCTGGGGCCCATGAGATTGCCCGCCGCTCCCGCGGCACGCCACGGATTGCCAACCGGTTGTTGCGACGGGTACGGGATTTTGCAGAGGTGAAGGGCTCTGGGGTCATTACCCAGGAAATGGCGGACAAGGCCCTGTCCATGCTGAATGTGGACCCACAAGGGTTCGATCACATGGACCGTCGTCTGCTCTTGGCGATTATTGAAAGGTTTCAGGGTGGTCCGGTAGGCGTTGACAGCTTGGCCGCAGCCATCAGCGAAGAGCGGGGTACCATTGAGGATGTCCTGGAGCCCTATCTGATCCAGCAGGGATATATCGTTCGCACACCCCGTGGGCGGATGGTGACGCCAATGGCCTATGCGCACTTTGGTTTGTCGCAATCTGGCAACGATTGACCTGATCACCTACAGCTGAGGTAACATGAGCACACGTTCACTGCCGGAACTTTCCCAGCCCAGCTTTGGCTGGCCAGTCCGGGTTTATATTGAGGATACGGATGCCGGCGGTGTCGTGTTCTATGCCAACTATCTGCGATACCTGGAGCGGGCACGCACCGAATATATCCGCAGTCTTGGTTTTGAGCGGGTCATCGTGATGGAAGCGGGCCTCAACTATGTGGTACATAGCCTGAGCATTCAATACCGTAAACCGGCGCTGTTGGATGACAGCTTGCTTGTCACAGCGGAAGTCGTCGAATGGGGTAAAACCTTTCTTCAGTTCCACCAGCAAGTATTGCGCGAGCCTACCCGGGAACTTCTGGTTTCGGCGGAGGTCAAGGTAGCTTGTGTCGATCAGTCATTGCGGCCCCGGCGATTACCGGCAGACTTGGTTGCGGCAATTAGTGCCCACCAATCTAAAGGCCAGGGTGGACAGGCTGACAGCTGAACGCCAAGGTTGGAAAGCTGTCCGGTACGTATCAGGTTCAAGGCATAACAAGAAGATCCAGCGGATCTGAGCAGGGGAGTTAACGAAAGTGCAAGAACAGCTTTCGATTTGGAGTTTGATTGCGGAAGCCAGTTTCCTGGTGCAGATGGTCATGCTGTTGCTGGTGGTGGCTTCGATCGTGTCCTGGGTGATCATCTTCCAGCGCGCCAATACCTTTAAACAGGCCGAGAAATCCAGCGCCAGTTTCGAGGACCGTTTCTGGTCCGGCATGGACCTCAATCAGCTTTACCGGGAGGTCAACGCCAACCCCAGCGCGGCCGGTGGGCTGGAGCCCATTTTTCGGGCCGGTTTCAAAGAATTTTCCCGATTGCGCCAGCAAGCTGGTGTGGACCCGGATGCGGTGATGGAAGGCACCAACCGTGCGATGCGGGTTGCCGTCAGCCGCGAGAACGAAAAGCTCAATACTCATCTTTCCTTCCTCGCCACCGTCGGTTCCACCAGTCCCTATGTGGGGCTGTTCGGTACCGTGTGGGGCATAATGAATTCCTTCCGTGGCCTGGCCCAAATGCAGCAGGCTACTTTGGCTACGGTGGCGCCGGGCATTTCGGAAGCCCTGGTGGCCACGGCCATGGGGCTTTTTGCCGCAATTCCAGCGGTTGTTGCCTATAACCGCTTCTCTGCCAACGCAGAAAAGCTGGTGACCACCTATGAAACCTTTGCGGAAGAATTCGCCAGCATTCTGCATCGCAAGGTGCATTCCAAAACCGCTCAGTGAGCACCGGACCAGCGGGCTGATTCATGGCTAAGAAAGGCAAGAAGCAAATGTCCGAGATCAACGTCGTTCCCTATATCGACGTGATGTTGGTGTTGCTGATCATTTTCATGGTAACCGCGCCCATGCTGACCCAGGGCGTGAAAGTCGAGTTGCCCCAGGTGACCTCCGATCCGATTGAGGCGGAGCAGAACCAGGAGCCGCTGATTGTGAGTGTCGACAGCAACGGTGCCTATTATATGGAGCTGGGCGGTAAACCCGGCGATCCCATGGATCTGGGGGAGTTGCAGGCCCAGGTGGGCAAGATCATACAGCAGAACCCGCAGGTCAAGGTGTTGGTGCGGGGGGATCGGCATGCTGAATATGGCGTGGTGGTCAACCTCATGGCGGCCATGCAGGGCGCCGGTGTCCAGGCCGTCGGGTTGATTACAGAGAACCCTTAGGACGTGAAGAAGCCCGACGTGTCGAAGTTCAAGCTCGATCCCAGTTATCGAAAGCCGATTGTCTATGCCGTACTGGTGCATCTCGGCTTCATTGGGCTTCTGACGTTCTCCTGGC
>JAJUGC010000158.1 GCA_029268325.1 Gammaproteobacteria bacterium
CCGTTGCTCATAATTTTCCCTCTGTTCTTATCATTATTGCATTAGCCTATTGTGATCATACGCCTGTTGCCTGGCTTGGCAACCCTGGAATCCTGCCGGAGGCGTCACCCTTTCTTGAGGCCTTTCGTGCGGTCTCCGTTAGAGTCTCTCCAGACTCTCCGCAACCCCGCGCCAGCCTTTGGCTGTCTGTTTTTCCCAACATTGTCGAAGCTCCTGAAAATTGAGGTTACAGGAAATTGGACTAGAGTTTTCAGGGTCCACTAGACATAATGCCCCCCTTCCCGAACACCGAGGTACTACACACGATGTGGTTTAAGAACATCTATTTTTATCGCTTTACCAAGCCCTTTAACCCCGCCTCTGAAGAACTCGAAGCCAAGCTTGCAGATGCCCGTTTCAGACCTTGTGGCTCCCAAGACCTCACCAAATCCGGTTGGGTGCCTCCCCTCGGCCGCCATGGTGTCCAGTTCGTTCATGAAACCAACGGCTACCGCATGCTGTGCCTGAACCGGGAAGACAAGATCCTGCCCTCCTCAGTCATTAAAGAAATCGTGCAGGAAAAAATCACTGAAATCGAAGAAACCCAGATGCGCAAAGTGGGCCGCAAGGAGCGGGAGGAGCTCAAGGATCAGGTGATGACCGAGCTTTTGCCCCAGGCGTTCAAGCGCTCCCAGACCACCTATGGCTATATTGCCGCCCAGGATGGCTTCCTGATCGTCAACGCTGGCAGTCCGAAAAAGGCAGATGAGTTTTCCTCCCAACTACGGGAAGCTCTGGGCAGCCTGCCCATCCGTATGCCCATGGTCAAACAGAGTCCTTCTGACATCATGACCCAGTGGCTGACGGGTGAGCGCCCGCTACCGGCGGGTTTTGAACTGCAGGATGAATGCGAACTGCGCGAACCCGGCGAAAATGGCGGCATCATTCGTTGCAAAGGCTGCGACCTGCAAAGCGATGAGTTCAAGGCCCACCTGGAAGCCGGCAAACGCGTCGTCAAGTTGGCCCTGAACTGGGAAGAGAAGATTTCCTTCGTCATTGCCGAAGACCTGACCCTCAAACGCCTGCGCTTTGGCGATATCTTGCAGGAACAGGCTCATGACAGTGGCGCGGAAGACGCAGCCGCCCAGTTTGACGCGGATTTCGCTATCCTGTCCATGGAACTGGCCCGCCTGCTGCCGCAGATTCTGGATGCCTTTGGCGGTGAGGATGATTCGGCGTTGTTGAAGGCCAGCTAAGATGCCCTTTCCCAAATTTGGAAAAAGGTAAACAGACTGCTGGTTCATTCGAGCTTGATAACTCAAGCCCTCTCCCCTAACCCCTCTCCCCAGGTGGGAGAGGGGAATTAATCAGGCCCCGCCTCAGCTCTTAAACACCTGCTCCAGTCCACTCCGTTTTGGCGGCATGGACTTGGTCTTGGGCCGCAGGCGCTCGATTTGCCATTCCTTACTGGGCGGATTCAGCTCCAGGCGTAACGCCATCACCTCTTCCTCGGGGTCGTAGCGGATCTCGAAGCCGAGCTTTTCAGCCAGTTTCAGCATGGGTCGGTTATCGGGCAATACGGTGCCCACCATTTCCACGGTTCCCCGGGAGCGGCAATAGTCGATCATCTTCTTCATCAGGATCGTACCCAGCCCTTCGCCCTTCATCTTCTCGCTGACCAGTACGGCAAACTCGGCCTGCAGGTTATCCGCATCGGTCCAGGTCCGTACTGTCCCCAGGGTTTCCTCACCCTTACCGTCTTCCCGGGGTGCGGAAGCGATGAACACCATTTCCCGGTCATAGTCGATTTGCACCATCTGGGCCAGTTCATCGTGGGTAAAGGATTTCCGGTAATGGAAGAAGCGGTAACGGATAGACTCTGGCGACAGATTGGTATGCAACTCCAAGTGGGCAGGCTCATCCTCGCTGCGCACGGGCCGCAGTTCCACCTTTCGCCCGGATCTTGGCAGGATTATGGTCTCCTGCAACTCATCGGGATAGGGCTGAATACACAGCCTTGCCGGCTCGCCCAGGTCCACCGCCACATCCACAGCAATGACTCCTTCCCGGGTAAACAACAGGGGAAGGATCTCAAGCCCCTTGATCTCGGGGTTGTCGACGATGATCTGGGAAAGCTTGACCAGGGTTTCACAAACCTTATGGATATCCTGTTCCGGGTGGTAGCTGTATTCCTTGAGCAGCTTGTACATAAAGGTCTGTCGCAGCAAGTCCTTGGCCAGCACCATGTTCAGGGGCGGCAATGCGACGCGGCGGTCGGTCAGCACGTTCACCGCCGCGCCTCCTGCTCCACACACCACCAGCGGACCAAAGACCGGATCCCGGGTGATGCCGACGCTGAACGCAACTCCCCCCATGGACTTGAAGGATTCCTGCACGGCGAATCCCAGGAAGGTACTGTTCGGATAGTGAAAGTGGAACTGCTCCAGCAGCAGCCTGCAGGACTCACGCAGGGCCTCTTCGCTGTTCAAGCGGCGGAGGGTGCCCCGGTGACGCCCACGCCCGGTGGTCTGCTCCATGAAAGGGTGATAGCTCTGGCGATGCAGCAATGTGATGGTGACCGGTTTGCCGATCTTGTGGAAAGCCTCGACGACTTCGTCTTCATCACCACAATACCAGGTATCCACCGTGGGAATCTGATATTCGCGGATCAGCTGGCGTGCCTCGGCGTTATTCAGATAATTCCGCTGGCGCTCTTTGGCGGTGCGGATCAACTCACGGGCCCGCTCCCGCCCCACCATGATATCAATATGGGATTTCGGGGTTTCCCTCAGCAGCCGCTGACTGCGCTGGTGGTTGATCTGGTGCATAAAGGCCTTGATGGCCTTGTCCGGTGTGAAGAACGTGGGCAGGCCTGCCCGCGCAAAGGCCGCCCGGGCATCCAGTACCGTACTTTGCCCCAGCCAACAGGTGAACACCGTTAACCGGGTGCGGGCCGCTGCCTCAATGACCGCCTCGGCAATCTGCAGGCTGTCTTCCGTCAAGGAAGGCGAATACATCACCAGTACGTTGGAAATTTCCGGATCCTTATTAAGGATCTCCAATGCCTGGGCATAAAGTTGCGGTGTGGCGTCGTAGTTGAGGTCAATGGGGTTCTTGCGGGTCCAGTAGGGAGGCAGCAACTTCGCCAACGCCTCCGTGGTTTCCGGCGACAGCGGCGCCAGCTCGCCCCCCATGCTGGCCAAACGATCCACGGCCAACACCCCTGGCCCCACCCCATTACTGAGAATGGCCAGAGTTTCCTTGCGGACCGGGCGCATCTTGGTCAAGGCCTCGATCCCGTCGAACATCTCGTCGGTGCCATAAACCCGTAATACCCCTGCCCGGCGCAGCAACGCATTATAGATCTGGTCGCCGTCGACAATCCCCGCCGGGATCGTCTGGGGATGCCACTGGGATTCCCGCACCTGGCCGCTTTTGAGGGCAACGACTGGCTTGGTACGGGAGGCTGCCCGCACCGCGGAAATAAAGCTTCGGGGATTTTTGATATTTTCGATGTGAAGCAGAATGGCTTTGGTATCGCGGTCCTGGGTGAAGTAGTCGATCAGGTCGCCAATATCCACGTCGATACCGTCGCCCAGGGTGACCAAGTGGGAAAACCCCACCCCCCGGGCAAATGCCCAGTCAAGAACAGCACTGGCAATGGCGCCGGACTGACCGATAAAGGCCACCTTTCCCGGCAGGGCCCCCATGTGGGCATAGGTCGCGTTCATCTGCCGGGAGGGTGTCATAATCCCGATGGTATTGGGCCCCAATACCCGAATGCCTGTTTCCCGCACGGCCTCTTCAACGGAGTGCATCAAGGGGCGGCCGCTCAAACTGTGGGTCCGGGACAAGCCACCTGTCATTACCATGGCGGCTTTCATGCCCATCAGGCCCAGTTGGCGCAACATACGCGGCACGGTTTCGGGAGGTGTACAAATAATCGCCAGGTCGGGCCGAAACGGCATCCTGTTGACCTTACGCACACAGGGAACCCCGTGCACACTTTCATAGCCGCTCTGGTTTACCACCAGCAATTCACCAGGATAGCCCGATGCCAGCAAGTTGCGCAGCACCATGCCCCCCAAACTCTGTGGCTTTTCAGAAGCGCCGATCACGACAATGGACGCTGGGTTGAACAGGGCTTCGAAATATCTAGTGCTCACGTATTCCGCCTCATGTCGCTTGCTTTGTTCGGGTTTCCCCTCGCATCTGTAAATCTAGATTATTCCAGAGTATGGCCGGGGAGTAAGGGCCCTGAATCAATAAAACCAGTTTTTAACCTCAAATGCCTTTGCCTGGATCAAGGAGAGTACTGCCAATAGCCTGCCATCCAGCAACGATACCCACAAATCTATCAAGGGAATTGCCTTTTTTGATGATACAGCCATTTATTCAGTCCCAAGCCTTGGCTAGACTGTAGGTATCGAGTTCAAAATCAGCTGGTGAGATGTGGCCTGGCGACTCTTCGCCGACCGGGACAGGAAGCCATCGGACACCCGCGCCGGTTCTCATCGGAATGGAGCCGCCAGTTTCAGTTTTGAGCCCATTATCAAGTTACCGGCATGACAAACACATGACAACTGCTTTGATTACCCATCAGGATTGCATGCTCCATAACATGGGCGATGACCATCCTGAGAGCCCGTCCCGCATCAGCGCCATCATGACTCAACTGGAGCAAAGCGGCCTGCTACGGGAGCTGGAAGTCTACCGGGCCGAACCGGCCACCGAGGAACACTTGGCACGGGTCCATACGGCCACCTATCTCGAACAGCTGCATGTGATGGTTCCCAAACAGGGCCGCGTCTATGTTGACCCCGACACAGCCCTCATGCCCCACACCCTGCGGGCCGCCTACCTTTCTGCCGGTGCCGCCGCCCAGGCGGTGGATCTGGTTCTATCGGGCAAGCATCAAACTGCCTTCTGCGCCACGCGCCCGCCCGGACATCATGCCGAACGCAGTAAGGCCATGGGCTTTTCCTTTTTCAATAATGTGGCAGTAGGTGTCCGACATGCCATGCAGCACCATGGCATCCAACGGGTCGCCGTTGTGGACTTCGATGTGCACCAGGGTAACGGCACCGTGGACATTTTCCAGGACGAGCCCAACGTCATGATCTGCTCCAGTTTCCAGCATCCGTTCTATCCCTACAGCCATTACTTCATCCAGAAGCCGAACGTCATCAACAGCCCCCTGGAAGCCGACACCAGCGGCCTCCAATACCGGTGCATCGTGGAAAGGGACTGGCTTAAGCCATTACAGGAACACAAACCGGAGCTCATCTTCATCTCCGCCGGTTTCGACGGCCACAAAGACGACCCCATGGCAGACTTGAACCTGGTGGAAGCGGATTATCGCTGGGTAACGGAGATGGTGATGTCCGTGGCAAAAGAACACGCCCAAGGGCGGGTAATTTCCTGCCTGGAGGGAGGCTATAACCTGAAGGCCCTAGCCTGTAGTGTAGAAGCGCACTTGGAAGCAATGATGGGGAAATAAGGCTAGATCTCCCCTTTTGGGAGAACATTAGGGAGCGCCTGTTGGCATCCTCCCCAGCCTAAAGGCTGGAGATTCCTACGGAGTGTTGCGTTGATCTGCAACAGCTCTTCGGCGGGTTCTTGCTTCAACGAGATTGCCCAGGGGAGAAGGCTTGGTTTTTGCCACGTAGAACTCCCGCGGTGGGGAGTCTTACGC
Organism: Gammaproteobacteria bacterium; assembly: GCA_029268325.1. Taxonomy (GTDB): domain Bacteria; phylum Pseudomonadota; class Gammaproteobacteria; order Pseudomonadales; family Oleiphilaceae; genus JAEZAA01. Next base: position 5,675 of record JAJUGC010000158.1, read on the forward strand.
GGTTTGAGCCGCAGCCAGGAACTCCCCCAGGTCTCATGTTCTCTCAGCAAGCGTTACTTCCGGCATGCCCTGCCGTAGGCTGCCTTGGTTGTCGGCAGCAACGCCATTATAGGAC
>JAJUGC010000159.1 GCA_029268325.1 Gammaproteobacteria bacterium
ACTTCCATCCCTGGCAGCGTAATAACGAAGCCGAGCTGGCCCACTGGCGCCTGGAGCTGGACCGGTTGCTGGCCGCGAACGGGCAGAAGGCGAAGATCGCCTGAGTCTGCTTCGCACCGGTCGAGGGGCGGCGGGAGATTTCCCGCCCCCTCTGGACAGATAAGGCTCTTCTCCGGGCTTTTAATTCCGGCGCTCTCCCTCACACCTGTTTTGCCAATCACTCTGCAAACAGCTCCACTCCTGTTTTGGTCAAGGTTTCCTGTTTATCGAAGCAAGGGCTCACCTGGTGCCCTTGATCTCCCCTGAAAGCTGGCTAAATTATTAAAATAATAAGCACAATAATTGAGGGGGTTTATAATGACGTTCTGGCCATGGACCAGTGAACTCGAAGTCGGAATCAAAGAAATTGACGAGCAACACCGTTGGTTGGTCGATCTGACCAATAAGCTTCACGACGCGTTTCAAGCCGGGGCCGATCATGGAACGATCAGGGAAATCCTGGAGGGGTTGATGGACTATACGATGAATCACTTCATCGTTGAGGAAGAGTTGTTCGACCGGCTGGGCTACCCGGAAAGCGCCGCCCACAAGAAATACCACAACCGGTTCACGGAGCAGGTGATGAGCCTGCTTGACCGCCACGAAGCCGGGGAAATGGTGGGAGCCGAGGCGCTGGAGCTGCTTAAGGACTGGCTGACCCACCATATCCTGAAAGTGGACAAGGCCTATGTGGAGCATTTTCGGGCCCATGGCGTGGGCTGAGCCGTCACCTTCCAACCCTGCCGGTCAGGCAAGCCTAGCAGGTTTTGAACTGCGATCATTTCGTTTTGGTCTCTGCCGGGGCCTGTTCCTGCGTCTGTCGACTTGCTAGTCTGTGCGCCCTGCGCCGGGAGGCTGGAACCTTCCGGCGGTGTTATAGGGAGCGCACATGCATCTTGAAATCCTACAGGTAGATTATTCGAACCCAGACCACTGCCAGGACTGGATCGGGTTGCTGGACGCCTATGCCCAGGATCCCATGGGTGGGGGCCAGCCCCTGTCACCTTTTGCAAAAGCCAATCTGGCTGGCGCCCTGGCCAAACGTCCCGATGCCCTTAGTCTGTTGGCCTACGTGGAGGGCCAGGCCGTTGGTCTGGTCAACTGCTTTGAAGGCTTTTCCACCTTTGCCTGTAAGCCTTTGCTGAACATCCATGATGTGGTGGTGCTTAAGGACTACCGTGGCCTGGGAATCAGCCGCCAACTGCTGGCCCGGGTGGAAGCCATTGCCCGGGAGCGGGGCTGCTGCAAGTTGACCTTGGAAGTTCTGGAAGGTAACCGGGTGGCCAGGCAGGCCTATGAGGGCTATGGCTTCAAAGGCTATGAGCTCGACCCGGCCATGGGACAGGCGTTGTTTCTGGAAAAGCCACTGTACTGATCCCGCCTCCCACTGGGGAGGGGAGCAGGCAGAGCCTGGTTTGTTATCTTTTGTTAGGTTGCGCCCGGCACTGTAGATTAGGTGATCATCTTTGAAGGATCGGTCACCGTATGGACTCGAAAGACAGGTCTTCAACCAGCCTTGATCACCCGCTTTCACGCCGGCAACTGCTGGTCGGCTTCTTGAGCGCCTATACCGCTTCTTTGATTCCCTGGGCTTGGGCGCAGGAAGTGCCCAATGAAGGGCAGGCGGCCTTTATGGCGCTCTCAGCCATTATCGCCGGTCGTCAGACCCTGAACCCGGAACTGGCCAAGCGTATTTATGAAGCCCTGGATCGCTCGGAGCAAGATTTCGCGGCCAGAACCCAGCAACTGGTGGCCCTGATCGAAGAGCAGAAAATCGATCCGCTGCAGTTGCAAGCCATTTTGGATAAGCAGTACCCCCAGTTGGCGCCCATCCCCCGCAAGTTGGCCACCGCCTGGTTTCTGGGGGTGGTGGAGGTGGATGGCCAGGCCCAGGCGATTGCCTATGAAGAGGCCTTGAATGCCGTCTTCGTTGCCGACGTGTTGAAGCCTCCCAGTTATTGCTATGGCGCCTATGGAAGCTGGGCGGAGCCACCCATCCCGAATCCGAACACCCAATCCGAGGTCTAGACCCATGGCCGAAAACCTCTCTGCAGATTTTGTTGTCATCGGTTCCGGAATTTGTGGCGCCCTGGCAGCCTATAAACTGGCCCGGGCGGGGGCCTCGGTGATCATGCTGGAAGCCGGTCCCCGGGTGACCCGGGCCCAGTTGCTGGCCAACTTCCGGAATTCTCCGCGGCGCAGTGACTGGATGTCTCCCTATCCCTTCTCACCCTGGGCGCCCCATCCGGTGTACAAGCCCAAAGATAATGGCTATTTGGTCCAGGCCGGGCCTTATCCCTATCCGGCGGAATATATCCGTGTGGTGGGCGGCACCACTTGGCACTGGGCGGCCCATACCTGGCGTTATCTGCCCAACGATATGCGGATGCAGAGTCTGTATGGGGTTGGCGTGGACTGGCCCTGCACCTATGACGAGTTGGACCCTTTCTATCAGGAAGCGGAGGAAATCATGGGGGTGGCCGGCTCTGCCGAGGAACACCCGGAGTCGCCGCGCAGCAAGCCGTTCCCCCTGGAACCCGTGGCCGAGCCCTGGGCCATGCGCCGCCTGCGGGAGCGCCTGCAACCGGAGTATCCGGTGGTGGGCAACACCGTGGCGCGCAACAGCCGCACCTTCGGGGGGCGGCCAGCCTGCTGCGGCAGTAATAACTGTCAGCCCATCTGCCCGGTGGATGCCCAATACCATGGTGGACTGGCGGTGGATGCCGCCGAAGCTGCCGGAGTACGGCTGATCCCCAATGCGGTGGTGTACCGGCTGGAACACGACGAGCGGGATCGCATTGTGGCGGCCCATTATTTTGATCCCGACAAACAGTCCTATCGGGTCACGGGCAAGACCTTTATCGTGGCCGCCAATGGCATCGAGAGCCCGAAGCTCTTACTACTGTCCACCAGTGAGCGCTTTCCCAATGGCATTGCCAACAGTCGCGACATGGTGGGCCGTCATCTGATGGATCACCCCAGCACCTCCCTGACATTCGATGCCGACGAAGAGGTCTGGCTGGGACGGGGGCCCCAAAGCCCCAGCTCCATCAATACCCTGCGGGATGGCCCGTTCCGGGCGGAGTTTTCCGCCTATCGGCTGGACTTCACCAATATCTCCCGGGTGGACAGCACCACCCAGCGACTGCTGCTGGATGGGGTCTACGGGCCGGAGTTTGAAAAGCGCCTGCGCTACAGTGCGGCCCGGGAGATGAACGTGAAAACCGTGCTGGAGGTGCTGCCCCGGCCGGAAAACCGGATCACCCTTAGCGACCGTAAGGATGCCTTGGGCATTCCCCAGCCCCAGGTCCATTATGCCATTGACGCTTACACCCGGGGTGGCGCCCAGGATGCCAAGAAACACTTCACCCGCATTGCAGAGCTGATGGGGGGAACCAACTTACGGTTCACCCCGGATGATGCCTTTGCCAATAACCAGCATATCTGCGGCACCCTGAGCATGGGCAATGATCCGAATACTTCAGTGTGCGACCGCTACGGCAGAGCCCACGATCACGAGAACCTGTTCTTCATCGGCACTGGCGTGTTACCGACCGCCGGCACCTGCAACTCGACGCTGGCGGCGGTTGCCGTGGGGTTTTGGACGGTGGCTCATATCCTGGAAGAGCAGGCAGGCGTGCCCTCCGGCAAGCGCGCTGCAACAGGTGCTGGAGCCGGTACGTAGCCATCACATAACCATAGCCGGCAAGTCGCGCAGCCGGTTATGAGATCCTTACGAAGGAGGCTTTCATGGGGTGGATCCAAGCGGTGAAGCGCTGTGTGGGCGGCCTGATGGTCCTGGGGCTGGCCTGGGGCGGGGCGGGGGTGGTTGGTGCGGCACCTGCTGATCCGGAGCTGATCCAGCGAGGGGAGTATCTGGCCCGGGTGGGCGATTGCGTGGCCTGCCACACGGCACCAGGCGGTCCGGTGTTTGCCGGTGGGCTGGAGCTGCCGACGCCCGTGGGCAATATTGTTGCAACCAACATTACCCCGTCGAAAACGGCGGGCATTGGCAACTATACCCTGGAGCAGTTTGACGCCGCCGTGCGCCGCGGCATTCGCGCGGACGGCAAGCCGTTGTATCCGGCCATGCCTTATCCTTCCTATGCCAAGGTTACGGATGAAGATATCGAGGCGATGTATGCCTACTTCATGAATGCCGTGGAACCGGTCGAGACCCGGCCGCCGCAAACCAAGCTGCCGTTTCCTTTTAACATCCGCTACTCCATGAAGCTGTGGAATGCCCTGTTCTTGGATGAGACACCCTTCCAGCCGGACCCCTCTCAAGGGGAGGAGTGGAATCGGGGCGCCTATCTGGTCCAAGGGCTCACCCATTGCAGTACCTGCCATTCTCCGCGCAACTTCCTGATGGCAGAGGATTCCTCCCGGGACTTGGCGGGAGGAGAGGTTGGCCCCTGGCATGCTCCCAATATCACCTCGGATCCGGTCAGCGGTGTCGGTAGCTGGAGCCTTGAGGAAATCGTGGCGTACATGAAGCAGGGCAGTATTCCCAAAAGCCAGGCGGCAGGGCCGATGGCGGAGGCGATTGACCATAGCTTTCAATACATGACCGACGCCGATTTACGAGCCATGGCCGTTTATCTGAAATCGGTACCGCCGATTGCGGAAGATGGGGTTAAAAAGCCGGTGGATAGCTGGGGGCGGGCCCATGCCGACTTTGCCAGTGTGCGGGGCAAGCCCTGGCCGGAGAATCCGGATGAGCTGAATGGCCCGCAACTATTCGATGCCTACTGTGCGGCGTGCCACCAGGCCTCTGGTCAGGGCACCTTTGATCGACAAATGCCGGCCCTGTACCAGAATACCGCCACCGGACGACTGCAAACCAATAATCTGGTGATGGTGATCCTGGAGGGAATCCATCGAGTGTCCCAGGGGTATGAAGTTCGGATGCCGGGCTTTGCTCATGAGCTTTCGGACCAGCAGATCGCCACCTTGAGTAACTATCTGATGCAGGCCTATGGGAACCCGGATGGACAGACCTCTGCCGAGCAGGTGGCAAACCTGCGTCAGGGTGGCCCGGTTTCGTCCAGCAACCTGATTTTGTTAGCCCGCGCCGGCATGGTGGTCGGTCTGTTGGTGGTGCTTGCCCTGGTCGTGTGGTTGGTACGACGCCGGCGATCCTAAATGGGCTAGAAGTATCCTGCACTAAAGAAGGAGTCTGATATGCGTTATTCGGCTTTCGCGATGCCTGTATTGCTCTTGGCCTTGGCCGGCTGTGGTCAGAATGAAGCGGATCCGGAAGAAACCCCGCCGGCTGGCCAAACCAGTGTACCGGCGGAGACTGCTCCAGAGGCTCCACCGGAGGACCGGGGCACGGGGCTTGGCACTGAGTTTGGGGTGGAAGGGGGTGATGTTACCGATCCATCTACCGGTGAAGGGACCGGTACAACCCAGTGACATTGGCGTGGTTCTTTCTTGATTGTCAGAACATTTAACAATGGCTACACGGGCGTCGCCCCGCAGCAAACAGCCCTTTCCAGGAAAACAACAGGCTTTCTTTCGGCAAAAAGAGACACAAGGTCTAAATACGAGGCCGTTTCCGGCCACTTTTCTCCTTCAGCCTTCCACAAATTAGGTTTTTAGCGACAAAGCTGCGCTGGGGGCGTCGCTCTTCTGCGTCATTTCTTTTTACAGGTCGACGATGAATAAGATAAGTGGTTTTCTCGTCTAATCGACTCAAGTGACACAGTCGTCATGGTGATCGCCTGGAAAAAGCCG
>JAJUGC010000160.1 GCA_029268325.1 Gammaproteobacteria bacterium
AGAAGCCAAGCGGCTGGTGGATAACGGTGTCAAGGAGCTATTGATCATCTCCCAGGATACCAGTGCCTATGGGGTGGATATCAAATACCGTACCGGGTTCTGGGATGGCCGTCCGGTCAAGACCCGTATGCTGGACCTCTGTGAGCAGTTGGGGCGGATGGGCGTGTGGGTCCGTCTGCACTATGTTTATCCCTATCCTCATGTGGACGATGTCATCCCCCTGATGGCAGAAGGCAAGCTACTGCCGTATCTGGATATTCCCTTCCAACACGCCAGCCCGCGCATTCTGAAGCTGATGAAGCGCCCGGCCCATGCGGAAAATACCTTGGCGCGAATCAAGAAGTGGCGTGAGATTTGTCCCGAGTTGATGATTCGCTCCACTTTTATTGTCGGCTTCCCCGGTGAAACTGAAGAAGATTTCCAGCTACTGCTGGACTGGCTGGAAGAGGCACAACTGGATCGGGTGGGTTGCTTTGCCTATTCCCCGGTGGAAGGAGCGCCCGCCAACGAGCTGCCTGACCCGGTACCGGAAGAGGTGAAGCAGGAACGTCTGGAGCGCTTTATGGCCAAGCAGGCTGAAATCAGCGCCAAACGCCTGGCCCAGAAGGTGGGCAAGCGTATCCAGGTGATCGTGGACGAAGTGGACGAAGAAGGCGCCATTGCCCGCAGCCAGGCCGATGCTCCGGAAATCGACGGTTTGGTGTACCTGAACGGGGTAACTGACGTGCAGCCGGGGGATATTCTGACGGTGGAGGTCGAGCACTCCGACGAGCACGACCTTTGGGCGTCGCCGGTGGAGTAGGGATTAGAATTCCCGAAAGATGAATTCCCTCTCCCTCTGGGCGGGCCGCGCAGGCAGAGGGTTAGGGAGAGGGCGCGAGTTTTCAGCCACGCTTAGACTTTGAGTAAGCCTGAAAGTCCAGCCCTCTCCCCCAGCCCCTCTCCCCAGGAGGGAGAGGGGAGGCTTGGGCTCCTGAGTTGGTTGCTCAGCCTTCCAGCTTCTTCTTCAACACTTCATTCACCTGTTGCGGGTTGGCCTTGCCCTGAGAGGCTTTCATGGTCTGGCCCACGAAAAAGCCGATCAGCTTCTTGCGTCGGTCTTCGTCCGCGGCACGGTACTGCTCCACCTGGGCCGGGTTCTTGGCGATGATCTCGTCAACAACCGCCTCGATGGCGCCTGTGTCGGTAACCTGCTTCAGTCCTTTGGTCTCGATGATGTGGTCGGGGCTGCCTTCGCCATTCCACATGTCCTCGAATACCTGCTTGGCGATCTTGCCGGAAATGGTATTGTCGCGGATACGCTGAATCAGCTGGCCCAGGTGCTCGGCCGGGATCGGGCTTTGCTCGATTTCCAGGTTGTTCTGGTTCAGCAACCGGGACAGTTCCACCATGACCCAGTTGGCGGCCAGCTTGGCGTCACCAGCCACTTCGGCAACGCGCTCGAAGTAGTCCGCCATGGCGCGGGAGGCTGAGAGTACAGATGCATCGTAGTCGCTCAGGCCATACTGCTCGGAGAACCGCTGGCGCTTCTGCTCCGGCAGTTCCGGCAGGGACTGGCGGATCGCCTCGATATAGTCATCGCCAATCACCACCGGCAGCAGGTCCGGACAGGGGAAGTAGCGGTAGTCGTTGGCGAACTCCTTGCTGCGCATGGAGCGGGTTTCGTTTTTGTCGGCGTCATACAGGCGGGTTTCCTGAATGACCCTGCCGCCGTCTTCCAGAATCTCGATCTGGCGCTGGATTTCGGAATTGATGGCCCGTTCCACAAAGCGGAAGGAGTTGACGTTCTTGATTTCAGTGCGGGTGCCGAACTCCTTTTGGCCTTTGGGGCGCACCGACACGTTACAGTCGCAGCGCATGGAACCTTCGGCCATGTTGCCGTCACAGATCCCCAGGTAGGTCACAATGGAGTGGATCTTGCGCAGGTAGGCCACCGCTTCCTTGGCGCTGCGCATATCCGGTTCGGAGACGATCTCCAGCAAGGGGGTGCCGGCCCGGTTCAGGTCAATGCCGGTCATGCCGTGGAAGTCTTCGTGCAGGGATTTGCCTGCGTCTTCTTCCAGGTGCGCCCGGGTCACACCGATCTGCTTGTTGGTGCCGTCTTCCAGTTGGATTTCCACATGGCCGCGCCCCACGATGGGAAACTCAAACTGGCTGGTCTGGTATCCTTTGGGCAGGTCCGGATAGAAGTAGTTCTTGCGATCAAACACCGAGCGCTTGCCGATCTCGGCCTCAATGGCCAGGCCGAACATGACCGCCATGCGCACAGCCTCTTCGTTCAGGACCGGCAGCATGCCAGGCATGGCCAGGTCAACGGCGCAGGCCTGGGTGTTGGGCTCGGCACCGAAGGCGGTGCTGGAGCCTGAAAAAATCTTGGATTTGGTAGATAGCTGGGTGTGAATTTCCAGCCCGATGACCGCTTCCCATTCCATATTCAATTCACCTCGTTAATCGTTCATCTCGGTCGTTGGCGTGCGGGGCTCAGACTGGGACGCCTTGGGGCGCCAGCGTGTGCCACTGGGTGCGCTGCTGGAACTGATGAGCGATATTCAAAAGACGCGCTTCCTCAAAGTAATTGCCCACCAGTTGCAGACCGGCGGGCAGGCCGTCGATCAGGCCGGCGGGCATGGAGATCGCGGGCAGCCCGGCCAGGTTGACCGGAATGGTAAAGAGGTCGGCGAGGTACATGGAAACCGGGTCCGCGCTCATGGCGTTGAGGTTGAAGGCGGTACCGGGAGTTGTGGGGCTTAGGATCACATCTACAGATTCCAGGGCCTTGACGAAGTCGTCGCGGATCAGGCGACGGATCTGTTGGGCTTTGCGGTAGTAAGCGTCGTAATAGCCGGCCGACAGGGCGTAGGTGCCGATCAGGATGCGGCGCTTGACCTCGTCGCCAAAGCCTTCCGCGCGGGTGCGCATGTACAGGTCGTCCAGGTTGGTGGGGTTTTCGCACCGATAGCCGTAACGGACACCGTCGAAGCGGGACAGGTTGGCCGATGCTTCCGCTGGTGCGATGACATAGTACGCCGGAACCGAGAGGGCGGTGTTGGGCAGGCTGATTTCTTGGACCTGGGCGCCGAGGGCTTCCAGTTCCTTGATCGCTGCCTGGATCAGATCGGCCATGGCGGGGTCGAGATCGGCACCGAAATACTCTTTCGGCAGGCCAATGCGCAGGCCATCCAGGGGCTGGTTCAGTGCTGCCAGGTAATCAGGCACGTCCCGTTCGGCGCAGGTTGAGTCTTTAGGGTCGAAGCCGGCCATGGCCTGCAGCATCAGGGCGGCGTCCTCGGCGGTACGCGCCATGGGGCCGGCCTGATCGAGGCTGGAAGCAAAAGCCACCACGCCCAGCCGGGAAACCCGGCCGTAGGTGGGCTTGAGGCCGGTCAGGCCACAGAACGCCGCTGGCTGGCGGATGGAGCCGCCCGTATCCGTGCCAGTCGCAAAGGGGGTCAGGCGTGCTGCCACAGCCGCGGCGGAACCGCCGGAGGATCCACCGGAGACCCGGGACAGTTCCCAGGGGTTTTTCACCGCACCAAAATAGCTGGTCTCGTTGGAGGAGCCCATGGCGAACTCGTCCATATTGGTTTTGCCCAGGCAGACGGCCCCGGCATCCAGAAGCTTTTGGGCGACGGTGCTGTTGTAGGGCGGTACAAAGTTTTCCAGCATGCGTGAGGCGCAGGTAGTACGAATGCCGTCGGTACAGAAAATGTCTTTGTGGGCGAAGGGAACGCCAGTCAATGGTCCGGCGTTGCCGGCAGCCCGGCGGGCATCCGCCGCCTTGGCCTGCTCCAGCGCCTGTTCTTCGCTGACGGTAATGTAACTGTTAAGAGAGGAATCGATCTGCTTGATTCGTTGCAGGAACACCTGGGTGATTTCCACACTGGTGTATTTCCCGGCCTGTAAGTCCTGAGAGATTTCGGCAGCCGTCTTGGTATGCATAGGAGTCCGATAGTCAGTCAAAAGTGTGTGTGGGTGGAGTCAGGGCAGCAAGGCTGCTTACTCGATCACTTTGGGTACCAGGTAGAGGCCCGCTTCAGTGGCAGGTGCGATGGCCTGGAACCGCTCGCGCTGATTCTCTTCCGTTACCTGGTCCGCGCGCAGTCTTTGGACCATATCCAGGGGATTGGACATGGGCTCAACCCCTTCGGTCGAGACTTCCTGCATTTGATCGACCAGCGACAGGATACGGGACAAGTCTTCGGTGACCTTGTCCAGTTGTGCGTCGGTAATCTGAATTCGCGCCAGATATGCGATTTTTTCAACGTCACCGCGTTCAATGGACACTCTGTGTTCTCCGTGTTCGGTGAATAATGTTTAACATCCGGCATTGATGGAGACAAAGGCGGAATATCTGATGATAAAAGCCGCTTTTAGGGCAAGAAATACGCGGATGTGCAAAAAAATTGGACTATACTATGGGCTGCCGGAATTGTGTAGCATGTTGCGCCTCCCGTAGGTTACGTCTTTAAGGTTGTACCAGCCTTTGGGGAATCGTTGTGGAGCCACCGGGAATCGTGGCTTTCCAATAGGGTGAAGACCCGTCCGAAAGCGGCGACAATTGTCGTTAAATCGATTCTTGCTCTATACCGGAGGCGTTGCTAAAGTTGCCGCAGCCAAGCGGTCCTCTCGGGATGAAATGAAGTTGTTGTGGCCGCAAGCCCCCACATCAACAGGCTGCTCCGAATTTCACAGGTTTGATTGGGTTAAAAGCATCGAATGTTTAAAAAATTACGTGGTCTGTTTTCCAGCGACCTCTCTATCGATTTAGGTACCGCCAACACCTTGATTTACGTACGTGACCGGGGCATTGTCCTGAATGAACCCTCTGTGGTGGCCATCCGCAATGTCGGCTCACAAAAAAGCGTAGCGGCCGTCGGCTCCGAGGCCAAGCGCATGCTGGGCCGTACACCCGGCAATATTACCGCCATCCGTCCCATGAAGGATGGTGTCATTGCTGACTTTGTGGTTACCGAGAAAATGCTGCAGCATTTTATCCACAAGGTTCACGAGAACAGCTTTATCACCCCAAGCCCACGGGTCTTGGTCTGTGTCCCCAGCAAATCCACCCAGGTTGAACGCAAGGCCATCCGGGAGTCGGCGATCGGCGCCGGTGCCCGCGAGGTGTTCCTGATCGAGGAGCCCATGGCAGCTGCGATCGGTGCTGGCCTGCCCGTGGAAGAGGCCAACGGTTCCATGGTGGTGGACATCGGCGGCGGCACCACGGAAGTGGCGATCATTTCCCTTAACGGGATCGTCTACGCGGAGTCAGTGCGGGTCGGTGGTGACAAGTTCGATGAGGCCATTGTCACTTATGTGCGCCGCAACTACGGCAGCCTGATCGGGGACTCCACCGCCGAGCGCATCAAGCAAGAGATTGGCTGCGCCTTTGAAGGGCTTGAGCTGCGTGAAATCGACGTACGCGGCCGTAACCTGGCGGAAGGGGTGCCCCGGGCATTTACCCTGAACAGCGAAGAGATTCTGGAAGCGCTGCAGGAATCCCTGGCAGCCATCGTCCAAGCGGTGAAGAGCGCCCTGGAACAGTCTCCGCCGGAGTTGGCATCTGACATTGCCGAGCGGGGCATTGTGCTGACTGGCGGTGGTGCGTTGCTGCGCGGCATTGACCGCCTGTTGAGCGAGGAAACCGGTCTACCGGTCATTGTGGCCGACGATCCGCTGAGCTGCGTGGCCCGCGGCGGCGGCCGGGCCTTGGAACTGGTTGACAAGAGCAGCGG
>JAJUGC010000161.1 GCA_029268325.1 Gammaproteobacteria bacterium
ACCCAGAATGCCGCCCGTCTTGAGCGTAAGGTGTGCATCGTCGGAACTGTATCAGCCGGCCATGCTAACTATGAATCTGCCCTGGATGAGCTAGCGGACGATATCATAAAGGCCTTGCGCCCGTTTGTAGCTAATAGTTCGACTCTTGGCACATTGCGGACCAGTCTTACAGGTGGCGTCTACACCCATCCAGATAAAGCTGGCGGTAACGCTTCGGTCGAGTATTTCTTCTCTTTCAGCCACGAGTTATAGGCGGTGGTCATGGATCAGAAAGAATACCTTGGAAAACGCGCCCTGCTCCTGGAGCGTGAGGACGAACTAAACCGCGCTCTGGATAGGCTTCAGAACGCCAGAAAGTACCGCCGCGGTGAGGCAGTTATAGCGGCTCGCCATGAAGCGGAAGAGGCTGAGCGCAACCTTGAACAAGCGCTGGCGGATGCTAAACGGGCTTGGTATGAATACTGGTCAACTAAGCCAACCTGCCGAAGAGATCCAGAACCTGAAACCAGTGTTTTGATGAGGGCTGAGATTATCATCTAGGCGCAACGAACCGGGTCTATGTGTCTGGTTAACATATAGGCAACGGGCACCACCGGACGCGGCTTTGGGCATGAGTCGCGGCAAGGTGCCCACCCTTCCTTGCCTTCCAGTCTTAAAAACTCACATCGCGCGACACTGCATAGCAGCGACCGCCACCAGCTCTAATAGCCCTTCAATAATTGTGGTTACAAATAGGTGACAAACGGCAGGCACAAAAAAACCGCTCTTGAGCGGCCTGTTCTTTCTTACTGATTTTATTGGGGTTTTTGGTCGGCGTGAGAGGATTCGAACCTCCGACCCCTTCGTCCCGAACGAAGTGCGCTACCAAGCTGCGCTACACGCCGATTGAGGAGGCGATACTTTAAGAATTTTTGCGGCAAAAATCAAGTTGGAATCGGCTCAGGCACGACTTTCCGGTGCGCCGAGCAAGGTTTCGCCGGCATAGCTGGTTTGGCTGATCCGGTCCACGGTGGTATTGATCCAACTCTCCCCTTCCGCAGTGAGCTCAGTTTCGTCCTTGCCATTTGGCCAAATCGGGGTGCCAATGACGACGCGGATCTCACCGGGGTACTTGAGGAAACGGTTATTGGGCCAATGCTCGCCCGCATTATGGGCAATGGGGAGCAAGGGCGCTCCGGTAGCGATGGAGAGCCGTGCACCTCCCTTGGTGAAGGGCTTGCGTTGGCCGGCATCGACGCGGGTGCCTTCGGGGAAGATCATCACCCAAATACCCTCTTTCAGCCGCTCGGATCCCTGCTCGATCACCTGTTGCATGGCTGTCTTGCGGTCGGCTCGGTCGATGGCAATGGGAGAAACCAGGCTAAAGCCCCAACCGAAAAAGGGAATGGAGAGCAGTTCTTTTTTAATCACCGTGGCTTGGGGATAAAACAGGGTTTGCAGAAAGAAGGTCTCCCAGGTGCTTTGGTGCTTGCTGTAGATGATGCAGGCTCGCGGGGGGATGTTTTCCAGCCCTTCGACGCGATAAGAGACGTTACAGCAGACTTTTAAGGCCCAGGTGATAAAGCGGGTCCACCAGGTAATGGCAAAGATATAGCGACGGCGAAATGACAGGAACGGGCCGATGACGATCACCAGGGAGGCCCAGATAATGGTGCTGACCACCAGCACGAGATAAAACAGGGCGCTACGAATGGCGAGCGCCAGGGGAAATAACTCAAGTTTGTTCACGGGATCGGTCTTCCTCTGAGACTAACTATGAGCCAATTTCCGCAGGAGTACGCTAGGTCGTTCCTTTAACTCCTGGCGGGTTCGGCCTCAAGAAGATGATCAACGAATTGTGACAGATTAGCATGAATTGAAACGTCGTGCAGACCACTCTCTGGGAGCTTCTGGCGGCTTTTCTCCCCTTTGCCGGTCAGCACCAGCGCCAGCCGGCATCCCATGGCCTGGCCGGCCTCCAGGTCGCGAATACTGTCACCGACCATATAGGCGCCTTTGACCGGAGTATCCAGTTGCTCCTGAATCTGCCTGAGCAACCCCGGGAGAGGTTTCCGGCAATCGCAGCCGTCTTCCGTGATGTGGGGGCAATAGGTAATGGCGTCAATATGGCCCCCCGCTTGGTGGACCAAGTGCAGCATCTTGTCGTGCATCGCTTGCAGGGTCGCCACATCATAGTAGCCGCGGCCAATGCCGGACTGATTGGTGGCGATGGCGATACGGTAGCCGGCTCGGCTGAGCCGGCCGATCGCCTCGATACTGCCGGGAATGGGGATCCACTCGTCAACCGACTTCACATAGGCGTCGGAATCCTCGTTGATGACCCCATCCCGGTCCAGGATGATCAGGGGCTGGTTGCTCACTGATCAGCTCCGGCCTTGCAGGAAGGAAATGTCGGCAACCTGCAGGAACAGGTGGCGCAGACGCGAGAGCAAGGCAATCCGGTTGTTGCGCAGGTCTTCGTCCTCGGCCATGACCATGACCTGGTCGAAGAAGCGATCCACTGCCTCGCGCAGTTCTGCCAAGCGGGCCAGCCCTTCCCCATACTTGCGGGCTTCAAATAAAGGCAGCACCTCCTTTTCCTTGGTGGCGATCATTTCCGCCAGGGCTTTTTCTGCCTCTTCCACCAGCCGTTCCGGATGGAATTGCAGGGCAATATCGGTAGCGTGTTGCTTGCTGAGGATGTTGGAGACACGCTTGTTAGCGGCTGCCAGGGCCTCGGCATCCGGCAGCTCGCTGAAGGCACGCACTGCCTGGACCCGTTGATGGAAATCCACCGGGCGGGTGGGCCGGCGGGCATGGACTGCCTGGAAGACTTCTGCGGGAATCCCCTCTTCCTCATACCAGGCGCGGAAGCGCTCGAGCATGTAATCGAGAACCTTGGTTTCCACGTTGGCCGCCGGCAGTTGGGCGTAGCCTTCATGGGCCCACTTCAATACCTCGGCCAGATCCAGCGGTAACTCCCGTTCCACGATGATACGCAGCACACCCAGGGAGGCACGGCGCAGGGCGAAGGGATCCTTGGTGCCGGAGGGGGGCTGGTCAATGCCGAACAGGCCCACTAGGGAGTCGACCCGGTCCGCAATGGCCATGGCGCAGCCGGTCTTGGTGCGGGGCAACTCATCGCCGGAAAACCTCGGCAGGTACTGTTCGAACTGGGCGACGGCCACTTCTTCCGGTTCGTTGTCGTGTTGGGCGTAATAACGGCCCATAACACCTTGCAGCTCCGGGAACTCGGACACCATGTTGGTGACCAGGTCGGTTTTGGACAGCAGGCCAGCCCGCTCGGCAAGCTGGGCTTCTCCCCCAATGGCCTTGGCAATGAGGCCGGCCAGACGGGCAATCCGCTGGGACTTGTCGTACAGGCTGCCCAACTGGTTCTGGAACACAATGGGCTTGAGCTGGTCCAGCCGGTCGGCCAGTTTGGTTTTGCGGTCGGTCTCGAAGAAGAACGCAGCGTCGGCCAAACGGGGACGTACAACCCGCTCGTTACCGGCAATAACCTGTTGCGGGTCTTTGCTTTCGATGTTGGAGATGGTGATGAAATAGGGCATCAGCTTTTGCTGGGCATCCACCACCGGGAAGTATTTCTGGTTCCCCTTCATGGTGGAGATCAGCGCTTCGGCAGGCACTTCCAGAAAGCGTTCTTCGAATCGGCCCATCAGGGGGACCGGCCACTCGTTGAGGGCGGTGACCTCTTCCAGCAACTCCTCATCGATCAGGGCCTGACCATTCACAGAGGCAGCCTGTTCCAGTACGGCCTGACGGATGATATCGCTGCGTTCGGCGAAGCTAGCGATGACGTAGCCCTTCTCCCGGAGCAGGGTTTCATAGAAATCCGGATGGTTAATGGTGATTTCCACATTGGCATGGAAACGGTGGCCCCGGGTGGTTTGGCCGGCGGGGAGCCCCAGGATCTCGCAGGGAATCACTTGCTCGCCCAGCATCATGACGATCCAGTGGACGGGACGCACGAACTCGGTACGGCTGCTGCCCCAGCGCATGCGTTTGGGAATGGGCAGCGCGTCCAATGCCTTGCGCACGGTTTCTGGCAGTAGGTCGACTGCCTGTTTGCCCGGCTGCTTACTGCGAAACACCATCCAGGCGCCCTTGTCGGTTTCCAGGGTGGTCAACTGGTCCAAGGTGGCGTTGCAGGAGCGCATAAAGCCTTCCAGGGCCTTGGTGGGCTTGCCTTCGGCATCAAAAGCGGCCTGCTTGGCCGGGCCGCGACGTTCGATATCAATATCCGGCTGGGCTGTGGTCAATTGGTTGACCCGTACGGCCAGACGGCGTGGGCTGGCGAAGACATCCATATCCTCAAAGCCCAGGTGCAGTTCGGTAAACTGGCTGGCCAGGCTTTGGGCAAAGGCCTCGAATAAGGATTTCAAGGCCTTGGGTGGCAGCTCTTCGGTGCCGATCTCAACTAAAAAATCCTGTGCGGTACTCATGAGGGGCTCCTTAAGCGGTTAACCTTGGGACTCGGATGCCAACAATTCATTGCGCAGTGCTTCCGACGCCAGTGGGAAGCCCAGGTCCTTGCGGCGGTCGAAATAAGCTTGGGCCACGGCGCGGGCCAGTGCGCGTACACGCAGGATGTAGCGTTGGCGTTCGGTCACGGAAATGGCGTGCCGGGCATCCAGCAGGTTGAAGGTATGGGAAGCCTTGAGCACCATCTCATAGGCCGGCAGGGGCAGACCCACACCAATCAGGCGCTGGCTCTCCTGTTCGTAGTGGTCGAAACTGGCGAAGAGCGCCTTGGTATCGGCCTGTTCAAAGTTGTAGGTGGACATTTCCACTTCGTTTTGGTGGAAAACGTCGCCGTAGGTGACATCGCCCTGGGGGCCGTGGGTCCAGATCAGATCATAGACACTGTCCACCCCTTGCAGATACATGGCGATCCGTTCCAGGCCGTAGGTGATTTCGCCGGTGACGGGGTAGCACTCGAGGCCGCCGACCTGTTGGAAGTAGGTGAACTGGGTCACTTCCATGCCGTTGAGCCAAACTTCCCAACCCAAGCCCCAGGCGCCCAGGGTGGGAGATTCCCAGTTGTCTTCCACGAAGCGGATATCGTGGATGCTGGGATCAATGCCCAGAACCCGCAGGGAGTTCAGGTACAGTTCCTGAATGTTGTCGGGAGACGGCTTCATAACCACCTGGAACTGGTAATAGTGCTGCAGGCGGTTGGGGTTTTCCCCATAACGGCCATCCGTGGGACGCCGGCTGGGTTGCACATAGGCGGCGTTCCAGTTTTCCGGGCCAATGGCACGCAAGAAGGTGGACGGGTGGAAGGTGCCTGCGCCTACTTCCATGTCGAGCGGCTGCAGCACGACGCAGCCCTGGTCTGCCCAATACTGTTGCAATGCAAGGATAAGTCCTTGAAAAGTGCGGACATCGGGTTGGTTGGTCATGGTTGTCACGGATGTCACCTGCGGAGAATACGGAAAGCGACCGATTATACAATGGTCAGGAGCCGTTTGCAGGTGGGCTGTGTGGCGGCGTGAACCAAGTTGCTGTGCCGGGGTTCCCAAAACCGGCCCGGCTTGTTCCTGGTGGTTATAGTAAAGTTTCCGAGATGGGGACAATGCGCATTGTCATCCGCTACGACTCCTGTTGAAATAACGGCGTTTTACTTGTTGTGAGTCGTGATTTTGAAGGCCAAAATTGTCATCTTCCTGATTCGTTTCTTTGCTTTGTTCTCATTGCGTAGCCAGCAGCGCATAGGCGCGCTGCTCGG
>JAJUGC010000162.1 GCA_029268325.1 Gammaproteobacteria bacterium
ACCAGAAGCTCGGCATTGAGAGGGCCTGCCAGGGCAATGGCACGTTGAAGCGCTACATCTGACCGCGCTGAAAGGTCTGTGGCGATGAGTAGCTTCATAAGAAATTCCTGTTCCAGAGGGCTCAATAGTCAATTAATAGCTGAACGCTATAAGAATTACATTGATCTGGAGCGGATTAATACAGAATTGAAGGCTGCCGCTGTTCGGCAATAAGAGATGAGATGGGGCGGGTTATGCCCCAACCTTGCGGCATATCAGATGCTGGTAGCGGCCAAGGGAACGGTAAGGCTCCACCTCTGCAAAGCGGCGCTCCATGTCCAGCACCTCTTCATCGCTGTACTTTTCCGCCACGGCCCGGGGCATAAAGTCGGAAAAGGTGCGAAGTCCCGCCCGGTATACCGGTTCCAGGCCCAAAGGGGACAGCCAGCTTTCCAGCTCATCAGGCAAGATGGCATGGATGGGGGTAAAGCCGCCTTCATGACCGGAATAGTGTTCACGCCGGATTCGATCAAAATTGCCATGCAGCAGGTTGCGGTAGATCAGCCCATGGCGGTTGTAATAGGCCAAAGACAGATAACCGCCCGGCCTGACGCGAGCAGCGGCGACTGCCAGCCCCGGTTGTGGGTCGGGCAGCCACTCCAGCACGGCGTGCATCACGACCAGGTCATACTGGGGCAGACCCAGACCATCCACTTCCTCAAGCCCGGCGCAGATCAACTGGGAGGGCTCCAGGGTCAGGCCCGTTTCCTCATAATGGGCCTGGGCCATGCGGAGCATTTCATGGGAGGCATCCACAAGGGTCGGACGATGGCCGAGAGCCGCCAGCCTGGCGCTGATCTGGCCAATCCCACACCCCAGATCCAACACGGAGAGTTTCTGCCCTTCCCGCAACAAAGGAACCTGGGCGTTGAGCTGTTCCCACAACAGGGCCAGCCGGATCACGCCCTTGCGATTGCCATAAATGCGCTGGCGGAACTTCTCCGCCTTGCCATCAAAGCCCTTGGGAAGATGACTCACGGAACATTCTCTACGGGGATTCGTTAAGACTGAACAGATCCGGCGCCAGTTCGGCCAGATCATACTGGCGGGGCAGTTTGGTGAGCGGACAGGTAAACCCTAGCCGCCAGGCAACCAGTTTCATTCCTTCCTTGTTCTTGTTGTTACGTCCGTAACGGGGGTCGCCATACAGAGGATGCCCGATAGCCTCCAGATGGCGGCGGATCTGGTGCTGGCGCCCGGTTTCGATGCTGACTTCCAGCTCCGAAAGGTTCTTGTACTCATCCCAAGCCAGGCGGCGATAGCGGGTCAGGGCCGGCTTCCCGTCCAGAGACAGGTCGATAGTATCCTGCTCGGCCGTTTTACCTGTTACCTGGGCCCAATAAATTTTCTCCATCCGCTTGTTCTGGAACATCTCGGATAGCGCTGCTGCAGCTTTCTTTTGATAGGCCACCAACATCAGGCCACCCGCTTCCCGATCCAGTCTGTGCACCAGCCATGTGGCGGCTTGCTGGTTGCGGCGGGCCTCCCGCAGCCAGAGTTCTGCCACTCTTAGCAGGGAATGGTGGTCGCCATACTCATTTCCCTGGGCCAGCATGCCAGGCGGCTTATACCAAAGCCCGTAGCTCCCTTCATCGCGCAACAGGCGAGCCTCGGGAACCGGGGCTTTGAGGATGCGGGAGTCATAATGCAAGGCCAGCACATCACCGGCATGCATCACCGTCTGTGCCCGGCGCAAGCGCCGTTTACTACCCCGCTTGGGAACAAGCCATACAGCGCCCTTGCTCATGGCATCCTTGAGGGCGGATTTGGATAGGCCGGTCTCGGCCGCCAGTACATCAACGGCCATCTGGCCGGCATTGGCGGGCGTAATCTCGACCTTGGCGGTCAAGCGTTGTGGCGCGGATTCTGAGGTCACCTTGTTCACCGCCCTTGGCCATTTACCGCGCGCAACACGCGAAACTTGGAAGTCTGGGCCAGAGTCTCGCAGTTGCCGAATACTTCCTGGATCAGCTCCGGATAATGGAGAAAGGCATTGGCCACCAGGCGCAGCTCTCCCCCCTGCTCCAAATGATCACGGGCATCGCGGATCATTTGGGTGGTGACCCGATAATCGGTTTTCACGCCGGCATGGAATGGCGGGTTGGTATAGATCGCACGGAACTTGCCACTCACCTGCCCCAACCCATCGGAAGGATAGACTTCGCCACTCAGGTCGTTGATTGCCAAGGTGCGGCGGGCACTTTCCAAAGCCATGGCGTGGATATCCACCAGATGCACTTCTGCCTTGGGTTGAGTTGCTTTCAGGCAAGCGCCTATCACGCCAGCGCCACAGCCAAAGTCTAGCACCCGGCCAGCCGGCACTTCCCCCATATGTTCCAACAGCAGCGCCGTGCCTTCATCCAGTCGGCCCACCCCAAAGACACCCGGCAGGCTGCAGATGGTGAGTTTGCGATCCGCCCAGGGCATTTCGAAACTTTGGTACAGGTCCTCCAGTACGGGAGGGCTGACATTTTCGGGCGCCAATGCCTGCCACAATTGACAGTGGCGGGCGCTATCCACCTTGACCAACCTCACACCGGCATCGGCCAGACGCTTGGCGGCCGAATGAATGCCTTCGCGCTTCTCCCCCACAATCCACACCGAGCTGCCCGGCTTCACATGGGCACAAGCCTGTTGCCACAGCAGACTGAATTCTGCCTGGGCCTTGGACATAAAAATCAGCGCTTGGTCATAAGGCCCCCGAGCGGACGGTTGAACCGCGAACTCCACCGGATTCTTCTGATACTGCTGCAGGGCCAGAAAGACGGAATAGTCCCAGGTGAGACTGCGCACCGGCAAGGCCAATTGTGCCAACAACGGGTCGGCCGGCGGGTTCAGTACCAGGGTTTCCAGCTTTTCCAGCCGGTCGGCATTGCGAAGGATGACTTGGCTTGTGTTGTACATGGGGCGTCTCGGTTTGGGCCTGAAAGCCGTCTATTCTAACCGAACTTGGCTGGCGGTCTAAGGGAACTTGGCCACAGCCTGACTGAGCCTGGTTGGCGGCCCTGGGTTGAGGTGATCTCGGCGACAAGATCAGGAGTCCGTATTCTGACCAAGCTCGCCCGCCACGATCTTGTCCCGTTCCCAGGGCAACAGTTCACCGGACTGGCGGGGCCGCCCCGCGGCGTTGTATTGAAAACGGAAATAACGGTAGTTCATACCGGCCAGGTGCCGGGTTTCATCGGTACCCTGCTGGATTGCCCTGCGAATCGCCTCCAGCAAGGACTGGTCGAAATCGGCACGGCCACTGCCCAACTGCACATACACCTTCTGCAAGGCGCCCCGTTCAGTCAACTGGAAGCGGATAACACCGCCAAGATCCAACGGCCATTTGCCCTGACCATTCCAGGTTCGGTAAATCCGCTGTTCCAGCTTGACCAGTTGCTGACTGATAACGCGCCAGCGGATTCCATCCGGGTCATCGCCATCGATAGCAGCCCGGACTTCGGCCAGCTCGCCATCATCCAGCTGTCGCATATTGCCATAGCCATGCAAAGGCAGTTCTGGCATTTGGCTTGGTGCGGAAGCCGGCGGTTGCAAGAAGGCCAGATGGGGCGGCAATTCCTCTGCTCCATCTGCTTCGCGGGTTTCAGACTGCACCAGGTGGTCGGCACTGTCTAGGGGTTCACCCTCCCCTTTGAGGTCCTTTTCTTCTGCAATGCTATCTGCCACCGGCTTCACCTTGGGGGCCTCAGCAATCGCTTTTGGCTGCAACGTGGTAGAAGCCAACACCTGGGTTTGGGAGGGCTGTTTTTTCGAAGTGGGCTGCCCCTCTTCTTTCTGAGCGGACGGTCCGGGTGTGGCACCCTGGGCCAGTTGCTGGGAAGGTGGATTGCTCACAGGCTCCACCATGGTTTCTTGAACGGCTGCCTCCCCGGCCTGACTAGAAGCATCCCCCTGCAGAGGCGTGGACAAGATCTGCGCCTGGTGGGGTTCCCCTTCCCGGCGGGGCTTTTCTGCCACACTGGCGATAGGCCCCTGGGGCAGGGTTTCTTCCGGGGCAACTTTGTCCTCTGGCTTTTCCTCTGGAGTTTCCTTCAGGGGCTCAGGAGGCGCTTCAACCACCAGGGAAATTTCCATCCGACGCTCAGAGCCTAGGGGCTCACTCAATGGGGAGGGTCGACGGGCATCGTTCAGGGCCAGGAATACCAGGGCGTGTAGTACCAGACTGAGCAGCACAAACAGAACCGATGTCCGCCGGGGCGATAACGCTGTCTGGGAAGACAACGCACCTGGCCCCTCAGACAAAGGCGGTATCGGCTGAGAAAAAACAGTACGAGATTGCTGCATGGTCAAACCAGGCTTGCCGACAACAGCAAGCCCGAACCTCGATCACAGGTTCCCATGGATAGGTGTCGATCCGATGAAGCCCGCTTAAGGACTGGCCTGGAAGGCATCCTGAAAGAAGTTGTGCATCATGGTGAACGACTTCTGTGCAACCAGCGGGTCGTACATTTGCTGACCCGGCACATTGGCGGTCGGGTCGGTGAAGGAGTGGACGGCATTGCCAAACATCATGAGCTGCCAGTCTACACCGGCGTCCTGCATCTCTTTAATAAAAGCATCAACTTGCTCTTTTGGCACGTAAGGATCATCCGCACCATGGAGCACCTGCACTTTTGCCCGAATCTTGCTTGCATCCGCCGGATTGGGCGTGTCCAGGTTACCATGGAAAGACACCACCCCCGCCACCTCGGCCCCGGAGCGGGCCAACTCCAGTACGGTGCCGCCACCGAAACAGAAACCGATGGCACCAATCCGGTCAGTTTTAAGTTCCCGCTGGGCCTTCATCACCTCTAATGCCTTCTGGGCCCGCTCCCGCATCATCTTGCGATCCTCACGTACCGTACTGGCCGCTTTGGATGCCTCCTCCGGGTTGGTGGGACGGATCTCGACTCCATACATGTCGGCAATGAACAGGTTGTACCCTTTCTCGGCAACCCGCTTGGCCTTTTCAACCGCCTGAGGCGTGGGGCCCATCCAGTTTGGAACCATCAGCAGGGCTGGACGCTCCTCAGTGGCTTCCGTTTCATAGACCAGAATGCCTTCGAACTTTTGGCCGCCGATTTCATAGCTCACCGGCCGGCTTTGAAGTTCGGCCTGAACACCGGCTGCGAACAGGCAACAGGTGATGGCGGTAAGAAATTTCAACATATTTGAACTCTCCCTATTTCAAATCGAGGAACTTCGTAGCACTGTATTCACAACACAGACGGTACTTATCCTGTTGGCGGATACATCCGTGACATCGGCTTTTGTTTTGTCACACAGGTCTAGAGCAGGATTGACCCATTGTTAGGGAAATACCAGAGCGCAAGCGTGCGCTGACTCACACATTAGGTGATTAACATAAGAAGCGGACTACCGAGGGAAATGCCATGGGAGACGTCATACCATTCAGACGCCCTTCACTGAAGGACAAAGCCAAGGGAAAAACCCTGTGCAGCAATGGTTTTCACAAGTGGGAAGTGGTTAAGGAAAAGCAATTCGACGTCAAGCAGGGCAAGCTGGTGACCGTCTACCGTTGCGCCCGCTGTGGCGTCCAGCGGGTGAAAGCCCTCTAGGCAGGTGAACGGCAGCTATAAGACCTCTAAAAAGGAACCCCGTGCCGAGGGTTGCGCCTTGAAAGGTTCAGGCCCCACCCCCAGCTATAGGGATAGTTTTCTCAAGGAGCTTCTTATGGCCAGC
>JAJUGC010000163.1 GCA_029268325.1 Gammaproteobacteria bacterium
ACACGTAGGCCCGATTGTGGATCCGGCCATCCTCGGCCAGGGTTGGCAGTGTGCCGCCAATGATGTTGATGTTAAAACGCAGGGCGAGATCCCGCATTCCCTCCTTGAACCGGTCCCGGTATTTGGTCAGCGCCTCGATCGAGGCTGCCGGCGCCAGTTCCTGGTCCTCAATGGAAAGCAGCTGCAGGGTGAACAGCTCCGGAAACACCACAAAGTCGCCCCGATAGGTGGCCACCACGTCGACGAAATAGCCCACCAGTTCCATGAACTCCTCAAAGGAGGAGACCCGGCGCTGCATGTACTGCACCGTGCCAATGCGGATGCTGTCGGGAATCCGGCCGCCGTAGCGCTTGACCTTGTCCGGGGACTGCTGCTGGGGAACCTTGGGGTTGCGCCACACCATATGGACGCCGTAGCCCAAGGATTGACGGTCCGCATCCAGATAACCGGGAATCAGTCCCAGTACCTCGAAGCCATTGTGCAACTGGAACGACAGCACCGGGTCGCGCTGCTTTTTCTGCACCACCAGGTTCACATATTCCTCGGCACTGGCAAAGCGATGGATGCGCTTGGACAAGGTGGGCAGCCGCCCGGCGAACACGATGCCCTTCAGCCCCAGCTCCTGGGCCAGATGCTTGCGCTGGTCATACAGGCGCTGGCCAATGCGGTAGCCGCGTAGATCCGGGTCCACGCACACTTCCATGCCGTACAGCCAGTCGCCCTGGGGGTCGTGTCGGGAGGCGTAACCATTGCCGGTGATTTCGGTCCAGTTATGGGGCTTGAGGGCCACCTCGCCGGAAATCCGGAAGGTGGCGCAGTAACCCACCACCCGCTCCCCGAGCACCGCCACGAACTGGCCCTCGGGAAAATGATGCAGCTGCCCTTTAAGCGGGCCGGCGGTGTAGCCATACATGCCGGTTCCCTGATAGACCCGCTCGCTGAGTTCCTCGATCTCGGGAATATCCTGAATGGTGGCATTGCGGACGTAGAGGCGGTTTTTCGGATCCTTGATTGGTTTTGTTTCTGGGGAGACAGTCATAGACACCTATTCCATGGAGAATCAGACTAATTCTATAGCTGCGGCTGTGACCCTGGCGCCAGAAACAACATCCTGTCACAGCAAGTGCTACAGCTAGAGCAAGGCGCCGCGATTACTCCCCCTCTCCTGGTGGGCATATGCGCTAATCTAAGTAACGCTGAGCCCTGCATAGAGTGCCTTGATGCTCGAGACTTTCTTGTAGTAGCACAAACTGCTTAAGTTTACGCCTCTGCCCTAGCCGGGAGCGGGAGGCAGCTCCCCCTTTTGTAAAGGGGGATTAAGGCGGCCGGCCAGGTGGGGATTTCGGCAGACATAATCTGTACTGACAGACACGCCAGCTGGCGCATATTCCTGTGCGGCTAATATCTCGCAACATGCAACACAGCCAGCGTCTGATGCCTCCGGGTACTCTGCAGAAATCTCCCTACCCCCTTTACGAAAGGGGGGATGTATCTGCATTGACTGATAGCTTCTGCGCGGGCTCAAAGCCTGAACTCTCACCCCAGCTAGACACATGCACTAATCTAAGTGACATTGAGTTCTTTATATGCTGCCTGTGATATTAGCAGCCTTCTATATTTAGTAGCCCAAGCGGCTGAAGTTCATGTCTATGCCCTGGTGGGAAAAGGGCAGAAGAAGGGGCGGCTAGGCCGCCCGGAAATATCAAAAGGCTATTGGGGCTCAATTTCCACCAACACTTCTGAAGGCGTCACCCGGTCGCCTTTCTGGATAAAAACGCCAGTAACCACCCCACTAATGGGCGCTTTCACTTCCGTTTCCATCTTCATGGCTTCCACCACCAGCACCGGGTCGCCGGCAGCCACCTGGTCACCTTCCTTGACCAACACCGAGACGATATTGCCCGGCATGGTAGTGGTCACGTGCCCTTCCTTGCTGGCCCAGGCCCGCTTGCCACCACCCTCGGCCCGCTTAAACTGGGCCAGGGATTCCAGTGAGACCTCTTCCGGCACGCCATCGACGGTCATGTAGAAACGCCGTTCGCCAGCGCTGGTGGGGCTGACGCCAGTGATCTGGATATCATAGGTCTCGCCGTGGACGGTCACCTTGAACTCGGTATCGATGCCAGACACCGCCTGCTCGCTCGGTTTCGGCTGCAGCGGCTCAGGTGTCAAGGTGCCTTCCTTACGCTGCTCCAGGAAGGGGCGCGCCACGTCCGGGAACAAGGCATAGGTCAGCACGTCTTCCTCGCTTTATGCCAGAGCGCCGATTTCCTCACGCAGCCGGTCCATCTCAGCCGGCAACAGATCAGCCGGGCGGCAATGGAAATGCCGCGGGCTTCGGTTTTATCCCCCATGGCCCGGATCACCTCGGCACTGGGCCCGATAAAACGGATGCCACGCTCGGCACAGATTTGCGCCAGTAGGGGGTTTTC
Organism: Gammaproteobacteria bacterium; assembly: GCA_029268325.1. GTDB lineage: Bacteria > Pseudomonadota > Gammaproteobacteria > Pseudomonadales > Oleiphilaceae > JAEZAA01. The sequence continues at coordinate 2,433 of JAJUGC010000163.1, forward strand.
CGATAAAAACCCATAGCCGGGGTGCAAGGCATCACAGCCGGTTTCAACGGCCAGATTCACGATGCTGTGGGGGTTGAGGTAGCCCAGCAGGGGGTCGGAGCCAATGCAGTAGGATTCATCGACTTTCTTGACATGCAAGGCGTAGCGGTCGGCCTCGGAGTATATGGCAACAGATCGAATGCCGAGCTCTTTACAGGCCCGGGCGATCCGCACTGCGATCTCTCCCCGATTGGCGATGAGAACTTTTTTGATCACCTGTACGTCCACCATTGTGTAAAAGGTTGAACGATGACATGGAGCACATCCCGATCAAGGATCACATCCATGCGAATGAGAGGCGGCCACTTGTGGCGGCACCGCCCCGTTGGACACTAGTCCTGGTGCTGCTCTTTTGAGCAATCACAAAATGATCCTAACCCAAAGCCCGGAGCTTATGCAGCCACCTTTCAATGCCGGCATTCAAAAATTCGGAGCGACCGCACAATTCCGGTCCCTGGGCTCAAAATGGCGGATCAAGCCAGCCTGCGCCTCGCCCACTGCAACCGGTCACCCCAAAAATACAGGCTCAGACCCGACAGGATAATGCCCGTGCCCACCATAAGTGACGCCGAAACAGCCTCTCCATTAAGCAGACTGCCCAGCATCAAGGCAAATACCGGCGTAATCAGGGTCACTAGGGCCACGGTGGTAGCGGAAAGCCGTTTCAACACATAGAAATAACAGACAAAGCCGACCAACGAGCCAAAGGTTGCCAGGTACAAGATGGCCCAGGGCGAATGGCTGCCGAAGTCCAGCACCGGCCAGTGCCCGTCGGTCACCAACCAGCTCAAGCCAAACAAGGGTAGGGAAAACAGCAAGGTGCCCACCGTGTGGGGCAAGGGATGCACATCCGCCCCCACCCTTTTGACCAGCACGCCACTGAGGCTGAACAGGAATACGGCCGCCAGCAGCAACAGTACCCCCGGCCAGCCTTCCTCGGCCAGGCGCAGGTCACCGGCAAAGATCGAGCCCAAGCCACTTAAGGCAATCGCAAAGGCCAACCACTGGTAGGGGCGAAACCGGGCCTCGCCAATCAGCTGCTGGGCGAGCATGCCGGAGACCAGCGGCGCCAGGCCGTAGATCACCGAGATCAGCCCGGAGGAAACATAACCGACGGCCAGGTAAGTGCAGCACATGCCGCCAAAAATACCGATCACGGCACAGCCATAGGATCGGATCGCTTTCCAGTGCCAGGGCAGTTCCAGCTTCAGGGTGCGCACCAGCATCCAGCCGAGCAGGGCGGCAATCGCCATACGCAGCCAGGCTGCCATCATGGGATGCACGGTTTCACTGCTCCAGACAATGGCCAGAGGGGTGGTGGACCAAACAAGAACAACAGCCAGATAAGCGGCCGGCACGGACATTTTCTTTCTCCTTTCAGTGATCATCAGACGCTGATGAACAGACTTTGCTGTGCCGAGGTGCCAACGGGCGGTTTATTTCTGCGCAAACAAAAAGGCCGCAGGGGATAAACCGCTGCGGCCTCGGAATTCGGGAAGTGCTCTACGCGAAAACTTCCTCTGAAACCACAGCGGATACGCGCAGCCAACGCGCGACGCGAGCAACGACTCGGGCACGAACGACAGACTTGGCTGAAAGGGCGTAAGACACTCTGGTTTCCTATAAATTGTCACGTAAAGACAGGCTTATCTTGAGCTGAACCCGCCAACCGGTCAAGGACGTTGTGTCACCACTGGCGCAACACTTTTTCCGCCGTCGCGTGCAAGCTTTTATCTTTTATCGGCCCGGGACTCCTGCGGACGCGTACGCTGCTCCTGCAGGACCTTGAGATTACGGGCTCTGGCCTCTCCCGTCACCTGCATCCAGTCGAGATGCTGTTTCCAGCGTTTATCGGAGATGTGTTCGGGCTTTTGCATGGCTTCCTCAAACATGGCTATGGAGTATGCAGACGACTCTTTCAGTGCCTCACCGAAAGATATAGACCATCGTCTTCATAACTCTAGGCGAGGTTCCGCCACTGTGGTAGTTGGAGTTCCACTTACCCTGCTTTCAGAAAACCCAACGAAAGAAGCGCTCAATCCCCTCCCCATGATTACGAGACTCTCCCTGGAAACCCCATCCCCTTGACCTATGTCTTACTCATAGGTTTTAAACTAGCCCACAATGATTGAACCAAATTGGTGGATTCAGACCCAGGAGTATTCCATGCTGAAAGTCAGTGAGCTGGCCAAACGGGCCGGGGTCAGTGCCGATACGGTCCGTTTTTATACCCGTCAGGGGCTGTTGTCGCCTGAACGGGACCCGGACAACGGCTATCAGCTGTATCGGGACCAGGATTTTCAACGTCTGGTGTTTGCCAAAAAAGCCCGCCAACTGGGATTTACCCTGAAGGAGATCCAGGACATTCTGGGTGAGGCCGATGCCTCCCATTCACCCTGCCCCATGGTGCGGGATTTGTTTGAGCGCAAGTTTGCCGAGGTCGAAAGCCAGATCGCCGAACTCACCGCGCTGCGCGATCGGATGGCCGACGCCATGACCGTCTGGAGCGAGATGCCCGATGGCACGCCGGACGGGCACACCATCTGTCGTCTGATTGAACACTGGAATGACACTGAGGCAGCCACCAGATGCTGCGAAGGAAACAACCATGACTGACATGAGCACCGCAATCCCCCGTCAGGTGGCCATCCGGGTTTCCGGCGCGACCTGCGGCGGCTGCGCCCGCAAGATCCAACAAGCCCTGGAGACCCTACCGGGTGTCAGCCGGGTGGAAGTCCAACTACCGGAACAGCTCGTGCAGGTCACAGGCTCAGCGGAGCCAGACGCCCTCCTGGAAGCCATCCGCGCCCTGAACTATGGCGCAGAACTGGCTACCCCAGAACAGTCCGAGGTCGTCGAGCCTCACGAGCCAGCCGAGCCAGAGCCTGAAACGCCAGCTGTCGCCCTTGACACGCCATTGGTCTCCCTCGCCATTACCGGCGCCACCTGTGCCGGCTGTGTGCGTAAGATCGAGAATGCCCTGCGCCAGGTGCCCGGCGTGGAGCGGGCCGACGTCAACTTCGGCGACCGCACCGCCGAAGTGGAAGGCCGGGTTGCCCCTGAGACCTTGATCGAAGCGGTCGCCGCCGCCGGTTATGGCGCCACCCTGATTGAAGATGAAGCCACCGCCCGTGCCGAAAAGGAACAGGCGGAACAGGCCCATTACCGCAAGCTGTTACGCCAGATGTGGCTGGCCCTGGGCCTGGGCATTCCCCTGATGCTGTGGGGCATGCTGGGCGGCG
>JAJUGC010000164.1 GCA_029268325.1 Gammaproteobacteria bacterium
CCACATAATGGGACGCCCGCCATAGCCGCTGACCAGGCTACTCAGGCGCCGACTGCACTTCACGTCAAAAATCACATCCGCCCCCGGGTTCCGGGAGACCACATCCTTGGCAAAAAGCATCAGCAAGCGGTCCGGCCAGATTATCTTGCCGGCATTGGTCACGACCCCCACCCGGTCGCCGTCCCCATCAAAGGCGATGCCGAGATCTGCTCCCTCTTCCCGGACCCGCTCGATCAGGTGACGCAGATTCTCCGGCTTGCTGGGATCCGGGTGATGGTTGGGGAACTGTCCGTCCACCTCGCAAAACAGGGGAATCACCTCACAGCCCAGCTCCGACAGCAGGAGCGGCCCCAACTCACCGGCCACGCCGTTGCCGGCATCCACCACAACCTTCAAGGGCTTGGCTACCACGATATCGTTGATGATCGTTTCCAGGTAAGCCGAGCGTACATCGGCCTGGGAACGCTCACCCTGGCCGCTGGTAAAGCGCTGCTCGCAAATCCGGCGATACAGGCCCTGAATTTCCTCCTGGGCCAGGGTGTCGCCCCCCAGCATCATCTTCAGGCCATTGTACTCCGACGGATTGTGGCTGCCGGTCACCATAACGCCCGAGCCGGTGTCGAGATGGTGGGTGGCAAAGTAGAGCACCGGGGTCGGCACCATGCCGATCCCAATCACATTGATGCCGGATTCCAGCAAGCCCCGGGTCAGAGCTTCAGCCAGCATCGGGCTGGATTCGCGGCCGTCATAGCCGATACAGAGACTGGTCAGCCCCCGCTCCGAGGCTTCAGTCCCCAGGGCCCGTCCGATCAGGTACGCCGCCTCTTCCGTCAGGGTTTGACCGACAATGCCACGGATGTCATAGGCCCGAAAGATCTCACTGGCCACCGGCGCGTTCGGATCCGACACAAGCGGCTGAGGAGAAGCCGACTCTGCCAGGAGGTTGTCTTCATCCCCCAGCCCCAACAAATCTTCGTCGGACTCCAGCATGGCCAATTCCAGCACATCATCCTGGAACAAGGGTTGGGAAAGGGCTGCATCTTCCGCAGCCTGGGGCGCAGGTTCGGCCTTCGGTGGAGCCGCCTCCGCTACCCGGCGGGACGGTTTGTACTGGGCAACCACCGTGGCCAGAGGGCCCAGCAGCGTCAGCTTCAGGGAGGGCTCCGTCATCCGCTCCCCCCGCAAGCTGCCCTTGATAAAGCCCACCACTTTGACAATATCCTGACGCAGGCTGCCCAGGAGCAGCATAAACCCAATGACCGCACCGGCGACGGCGAGCACCAGGAAAATGGCGGCTCCAATCCACAACTCATGGACTTCAGCCAAGTCCGCGGCCGCCCCCTTGCCTGAATGCAACGACCAGTTGGACACAGGCAGCGGGGTCACAACCGCATCAGCTCCCGGATCCCCGCCCCGCATGGCAATGTTTCTCGCTTGCCGCTCCACACTTTGCACCAGGGCCACCGGCGCATCGCCCGGCAGGGCTGCCAGCATCTCGGTGAGCAGCTTCTGGTTAAAGATGGCCAGCAGGGTGCCGATTACCTCACCCTCCTTTCCTTTCACTGGCATGGCCATCTGTACAAACCAGCGGTTATTGCTGAGGAAAGCTTCCGCTGACTGGGCCTGGCCGGTTTCCACCCGGCGAATCAGGTCCAGGCCGGCAAAACTAAGGGGCACAGGAGTGGCGCTATCTGCCCGGGCTTGCCCCACCGGCGACAAGATCACCCGTTCTGCCTGGGGCAACAAGCGGGCCAGCTCCCCTTCAAGACGGGCCTTCTCCGCCGGATCCACCAAAGCCTGGCGTACCTGGGTTAACCCCGTCAAACCTTGCAGCTCCCGCTCCACCTGCTTCACCCCATAGGCAACCAAAGCAGCCCCATGGGACGCCCGGGCCTTGCTCAACAGCTCCTGATGGCTGGCATTGGCCGACTCCACCAGACTCTTTTGCAGATACAGGGTCGCCCCCACGGCGCCCAGCAACGAGCCCAAAAGCGCAATCAGCAGGAAAAGGGAGGTGCCGCCTTTCTTCGGGGCAGGCGCAGCCGCACTGGAAGATTTGTCTTTCTTTCCAAGCTTCATGAATGAATCCAATTGATCGGAGAGACTTTGACCTGTGTGGCCACTTACAGACGTACTAAGGCGCCTGTCCGGCTGCCTTGGCCGTTCACCACACGACTAACAATGGCAGTATAGTTCAGTTTGCGACAAGGCTCCCCCCGAAACGGCGGCCGCCAAGGCGGGCCCTGCGAGACTAGAGGCGCCCTGTGGAGCCAAACCCACCCTGGCCGCGGGTGCTGGCATCGAACTCGTCGACCACCTCAAAGCTGGCCTGCACCACGGGCACAATCACCAGCTGGGCAATCCGGTCGCCGATCTCGATGGTAAAGGGCTCTTTACCGCGGTTCCAGCAGGACACCATCAGCTGCCCCTGATAGTCCGAGTCGATGAGCCCCACCAGGTTGCCCAGCACGATCCCATGCTTATGGCCGAGCCCGGAGCGGGGCAAAATCACCGCCGCCAAGCCCGGATCCGCCAGGTGCATGGCAATACCGGTGGGAATCAGAGCCGTTTCGCCGGGCGACAGCGTCAGGGGTTGGTCAAGACAGGCGCGTAAGTCCAGCCCTGCAGAGCCGGGCGTGGCATAGTCCGGCAAGGGAATCTCGCCCCCAATGCGAGCATCCAGGATCTTGATTTGTACGGCAACGGGCGAAGCCACTGGGTGTGTCATAGAAAACTCAAGCCTTTTGTCTTTGGTACTGTTGCATAATCTTTTGGGCCAGCTTGATAGCCAGGCGTTCTTTGGACATTTTCTCCAACGCCTCCTGGCCATCCCTCCACAGGAGGGTGACGGCATTGTCATCAGAGTTAAAGCCGATATCGCTCCGGGACACATCGTTCGCCACGATCATATCCAGATTCTTGGCCTGCAGCTTGCCCTGGGCGTAGTGGATCACGTCCTGGGTTTCCGCAGCAAAGCCTACCGTGAATGGCTTGTCGGCACGGGCGGCAACCGTGGCCACAATGTCCGGGTTGCGAACCAGCTCGATACTCATGGTGTCGGCGGATTTCTTGATCTTCTGCTCGGCAGGCTGCACCGGACGATAGTCCGCCACCGCCGCCGTTGCGATAAAGATATCGCTGTCGCCCACCTGCCGCTCCACTGCCTCCAGCATTTCCTGGGCGCTAACCACCGAAACCCGCTCCACGCCAGACGGCGCCGCCAGGTTCACCGGACCGCTCACCAAGGTGACCTGGGCGCCGAGCTTCCGGAAGGCACTGGCCAGGGCGTAGCCCATCTTGCCGGAGCTATGGTTGGAGATGAACCGCACCGGGTCCAACCCTTCCCGGGTCGGGCCTGCCGTCAACAGCACTCGCACTCCACTACATTCTGGTTCGACGAAATGCCGTTGGGCTTCGGCAAAAATCTGCGCAGGCTCCAGCATGCGCCCAGGGCCTACATCGCCACAGGCCTGGGAGCCTTCTGCCGGCCCCCAGCACAGGAAGCGCTCCTGCAAAGTGTCCTTCAAAATCCCCAGGTTGCGCTGGGTGACCGGATTGCGCCACATGGCCTGGTTCATGGCGGGCGCCACAACAATGGGTGCCTCACAGGCCAGACAGACCGTGGTAAGAAGGTCATTGGCCAGACCATGGGCCAGTCGCGCCAGAAAGTCCGCGCTGGCCGGTGCCACCAGAACCAGATCCGCCCAGCGGGCCAGCTCGATGTGTCCCATTCCGGCCTCTGCATCAGGATCCAGCAGGGCTTCATGTACCGGATTGCCGGACAATGCTTGGAAGGTCAGGGGCGTGATGAACTCCTGGGCCCCCGGGGTCATTGCTACCCGCACTTCCGCACCGGCCTTGACCAGCAAACGGATCAGCTCGGCTGTCTTGTAAGCGGCAATCCCGCCTGTAACTCCAACCAATATGCGTCGACCGGATAACTCCGCCATAGCCTGCCTCGCTTCTTGCTGTTTGTTCCCATCCGCCGGCCCTTCAAGCGGCCGGTTTGGCGATGCACCGGGCCAGGCCGGCACACCAGGTTTGACTGGTGTTACTGACGTACACCGCGTTTGACTTGGTGCAATAAGATAGCACCGCTTGCCCTGCGGGCATAGGGATGACGCAGCGGATTGGCGTGGCTATCATATGGCCCGCAAGGAATACACACGACAAGGATCTGTCATGTCCATACGCAACTGGCCCAGCCAGGAGCGCCCCCGGGAAAAGCTCCTGAGCCTGGGACCCCAAGCTTTATCCAATGCGGAACTGCTCGCTATTTTCCTGCGCACGGGTATCCCGGGACGTAGCGCAGTGGACTTGGCCCGTGACCTCCTAAACAGCTTCGGCGGGCTACGCCCCTTGCTGGAAGCCTCCGCCCAGGAGTTCTGCCAGGGCAACGGCCTGGGGCCCGCCAAATACGCCCAACTGCAGGCGGTTCTGGAAATGGCCCGGCGCTGCCTGCTGGAAGACCTGAAACGGGGCGAGCAACTCACCAGCCCAAGCCAGACCAAAAACTTTCTGCGCGCCCGGCTGAGAAGCCATCCCCATGAGGTCTTTGCCTGCCTGTTTTTGGACAACCAGCACCGCGTGATTGTCTTTGAGGAACTGTTCTTCGGCACCATCGACAGCGCCCAGGTCTATCCCCGGGAAGTGGTCAAAAGGGCACTGCGCCACAATGCCGCTGCCGTGATCTTCGCTCACAACCATCCTTCCGGTGTTGCCGAGCCCTCACGCGCCGACCTGCAGATCACCCAGCGCCTGATCCAGGCGCTGGCCCTGCTGGATATCCGGGTGCTGGATCACCTGGTGGTTGGCGACCTGGAAGTGGTTTCCATGGCGGAGCGGGGACTCCTTGGTTAAGTCTTGCCATAAAATATTTTGCTAACGACTCAGGTTTCTGGTATAAAGGCGTGCTCTTTAGACGGGTCGAGGCGTAATGAGTGGCGGCCCCGGAACAGCCAGTCGAATTCACGGAATCCGAGTCCGGCAAACTGTATCGAAACTGAATTTTTGGAACACCAACGCTCTCGGTTGGAGGCAATAGCAATGTCAAGAGTTTGTCAGGTTACTGGTAAAGGCCCCGTAACCGGAAATAATGTTTCTTACGCAATGAACGCGACTCGTCGTCGCTTCCTTCCCAACCTGCAGAAGCATCGCTTCTGGGTTGAGAGCGAAAAGCGTTTCGTTAAACTGCGCGTATCCACCAAAGGTATGCGGATCATCGACAAGCATGGCATCGACAAGGTGCTGGCCGACATCCGTGCCCGCGGCGTGAAAGTGTAAGGAGATAGGCCATGGCCAAAGGTATCCGCGAAAAAATCAAGCTGGTTTCCAGCGCTAACACCGGTCACTTCTACACCACGACCAAAAACAAGCGCACCATGCCCGAAAAGATGGAGATCAAGAAGTATGATCCCGTCGTTCGCAAGCATGTGGTATACAAGGAAGCCAAGATCAAGTAATACTTGATCCTTCCCACAAAAAAGCCCGGTTCTCCGGGCTTTTTTGTGCCTGCCAGAAACTCGATCAGGGCGTGGCGTTGTAATCCTCTGGCAAGGCCACATCAATAGCAATCGGCAGGTGATCCGAAACCGGATAGCAGATCACACCCGCATTACGCACCTTCAAGGTCGGACTGACCAATATATGGTCCAGGGCCTTTTCCGGCTTCCAGCTGGGAAAAGTATGGGCCGTGCCCGGCAAGGGGATTAG